>JAKANX010000060.1 GCA_021823425.1 Microcaldota archaeon | reverse complement strand
CGGCGGATGGGCGTGCACGCTCTTCCCCACCGGGAATTTTGACCTCCAGCAGAACGGCTCTGCGGTCTTCGAGCTCAGCGTAACAACCGGGGACTCGGGCGCCTCGCAGTTCATAGAGCTGGACGCGGACGGAGGCGCTGGAATAAACGCCTCCTCGGGCTTCGTGATACAATCGACGAACGCGAGCAACTGCGTGCCCGGCACCTACGGGAACGGCACCAACGGCTCCACCAATTTCATAAACATGACCGTTTACGCGTTCGGCAAGAACACATCCGTGATGGTGGACGCGCCGCTGGAGGCGGACTGCAAGACCGCGGTGCAGGTCAATGTCACCTCCGCAGGGGGGATGCCGATTTCCGGAGTCCCGCTCAGCGTTACCTGGCCCGGCGGCAGCACAGAGGCGCTCCTTGACGCGAACGGGCACGCGATATTCCTCGCAGAGGACGAGGGCGCGTACACCTACGACGTCCCCGGGATGGCGGTCGTGAACACTTCGGTCACGTACGTGTCCTGCCCGAACTCCACGCGCGGAGTGAAAACGCTTGTGATACCGCTCTATGTGAGCGAGGACAGCCAGCTTGACATGAGCGTGTACAGGGAGGGCAAGCAGCCGCAGAAGGCGCAGATGAAAATCCTGCGGCCCGACCAGGCGGTGAACTTCACCAATACCACGTCTTCCGGAACGTACGGGGAGGCCCTCACGGTCCCCGGGAAGTACGTGTTCACGATTTCCGCGGGCAACGTGCGCAGCCTCTCTGCCAAGCTTGAGCTCAACAAGCTCGCCGCCGAGGGCCCGCCCGCCGAGAACGCGGGCTTCGTGCTCCTGCTCCTGCTCATTGCCGCGGCGCTCGGCGTTGCTTACTACATGCGCAACTCCATAATCGCGCTGTTCGTGAAAAAGAAGCTGGTGCTCCTTGAAATGGAGAAGAGCGAGTTCTACACGGGCGAGACGATTAATTTCACCGTGAAGCTCAAGGACTCGGACAAGGTCGCCTCCACAGTAACGCTCACTTTGGTTTCGGACGAGGGCGAGGAGCGCGTGCTTGAAACCGACCGCAAAGGCAAGGCATCGTTCATCGCCGAAAAGGAGGCGGTTTATCACGTCTATTTCTCCGACTACCTGGTGTACGGGGACGACAGGATAATCGTGAACAAGAGGGATTAGCTTGCCCCTGCCTCTTGCATTCGCAGCATCTATCGCAAACGCATGGGCAGGCGACCCCGCTGAAGACGCCGGGCTCGTGCTCGCGGTCCTCCTCGTCGCGGGCGCGCTCACGGCCGCGATTTACCTGCGCAACTCCATAATCGCGCTGTTCGTGAAGAAGAAGCTCGTGCTGCTGGAAATCGGGAAGGGCGGGCCGTTCCGCACCGGCGACACCGTAAATTTTTCGCTCAAGTTCAGGGATTCCGGCAAGCCCCTCCAGAACGCCACCGTGTTCCTCGCGTCCGAAGAGGGCGGCGAGCGCGCGCTCACAACGGACCGCAAGGGACGGGCTTCGTTCAGCTCGGACAAGGAATCTATTTACCACGTGACCCTGCCCGGCCATCTCGTGCACGGGGACGACCGGATAATCGTGGGCAGGAGGGATTGAATTTCCATAATCGCGCACGGACGCGGATTCCGGCCCGGAAAGCGCGGGTTTTTGGCTCCGGCCCCACTTTATATACATTTATAAATATTTCCAATTATATTCATCCTACCTGATTAGCCTAATTGCTGACTGCTGGTGGTGCCTTGGCCAAGAAAAAACAAAAATCAGACGTAGTATTGGATATCTCTGGACATTTTTTAGTCCCAAAAATGGAAATAATTTCCGAATCGGAAAAGAAGAGCCTTCTTAAGAAATACAATATTCCGGAGCACAATCTTCCCAAGATAAAGGCCAGCGACCCCGCCGCGAAAAGGCTCGGCGCGAAGGCCGGCGACGTCGTGAAGATTGAGCGGGAGGACCCGACTGCCAAGTACAGCTACTTCAGGCTGGTCATTTAGAGCGGATTTTTGGAGGTTGATTGCATGGTAAAGGGATTGCTCGACGTTTATTTCAGGGACAACACTCTCGTGAAGCAGCAGCTGGATTCCTACAACAAGTTCGTGGAGTTCGGGCTGCAGGAGGTTGTCGGAAGGAGCCCAAGCATAAAAACGAACGTGGAGGGCTTCGAACTCAAGCTCGGGAAGGTGAGGATAGAGCCGCCCCGTTTCTACGAGGTAAAGGGCGGATACAGGCAAATACTTCCCGCAGAGGCGAGGCTGAGGAACCTCACGTACGCGGCCCCGGTCTTCCTTGAAATAGTCCCGATTTTCAACGGCGTGGAGCGCCCCGTTTATTCGGACGTCTTCATCGGCGAAATCCCGATAATGGTGAAATCAAAATTGTGCTACCTCTCCTCCCTCTCCAAGGAAGAGCTTATAGCGAACGGCGAGGACCCTAACGACCCCGGAGGCTACTTCATCATCAACGGCTCCGAGCGCGTGCTCGTTTCAATAGAGGATTTGGTGCCGAACCGGCTCATGGTTACGCGCGAGTCCGGCGCGACGGTCGCGAAAATATTCTCGACCAGGCAGGGCTTCCGCGCAAGGTGCGTCGTGGAGCGCAGCGGCGAGGGAATCTTCACGGTGGAATTCCCCAGCACGCCTCCGGACTTACCCATTGTTCAGATGTTGCGCGTTTTGGGTTTCGAGCGCAACTCGGACATACTCAACGCGTTTGGCGAGAACGAGAGCGTGCGCAACGACATGCTCCTCAACATAGAGCTGGAGGAGAGCAAGAACCGCGAGGAGGCGGTCGAACTTTTGAGCAAGCGCCTCTCGCCCGGCCAGCCGCAGGAATACCGGCTCACGAGGCTGGAAACGCTCATAGACTCCTACCTCCTTCCCCACATCGGAACCAGCAAGGACGAGAGGAAGAAGAAGGCCGAATTCATCGTGCGCATGGTGGAGAAATCCGCCGCGGTCGCGCACAGGAAGGTGCCGCAGGACGACAAGGACCACTACGCGAACAAGCGCGTGAAGCTCGCTGGAGACCTGATGCAGGAGCTTTTCAATTACGCGCTGCAGTTCCTCATCAAGGACATGGTGTACCAGGCGAGCAGGGCGAACGCCCGCGGAAGAAGGCTGCAGGTGCACACCCTGGTGAGGCAGGACGCGATGGCGGACAGGATAAGGTACGCGATGGCGACGGGGAACTGGATTGCCGGCCAGACCGGAGTGAGCCAGCTCCTAGACCGCACGAGCTACCTTTCAACCCTTTCCCATCTGAGGAGGGTGATTTCGCCCCTTTCCAAGAAGCACCCGCACTTCAAGGCGCGCGACCTTCACGGAACGCACTGGGGGAAAATCTGCCCGAACGAGACGCCGGAAGGCCCGAGCTGCTCGCTCGTGAAGAACCTCTCGATAATGGCTGAAGTTTCAATAGGCGCCGGCGAGGACGAGATTATCTCGGTGTTGAAGACGTTCGGCGTCAAGGAATAGGTGGTCACAATGGCTAAATTCAAGAAAAAGGCATCCGTATACGTGAACGGCAAGTACGTGGGAGAGTACGACAAGGCCGACGACCTCGTCAAGAGATTGAGGGAAAAAAGGAGGATGAACGAGCTCAACTACCAGATAAACATCTTCCACAATAAGCGCAGCGGCGAAATATTCATCAACTCGGATTCGGGAAGGGTACGCAAGCCCTATATAGTAGTAGAAGCAGGGAAGTCCCGCCTCACGCCGGAAATTCTGGAGAAGGCAAAGGGAGGCCTGCTCACGTGGCAGCACCTGATCAAGATGGGCGTGATTGAATACTTGGACGCGGAGGAGGAGGAAAACACCTACATCGCGCTCAAGCCCGAGGGGATAAAGCCCGAACATACGCACTTGGAACTGGACCCGTTCACCATTTTCGGGATGACGACGAGCGTGCTTCCGTACGTGGAGCACAACTCCTCGCCGAGAATCACCATGGCCTGCGCAATGGCGAAGCAGAGCCTCGGCGTTTACGCGTCCAACTTTTTGATGCGCTACGACACCCGCGTATATATAATGTATTATCCGCAGCAGCCGCTCGTGCAGACCGATTCGTACCGCGTGCTGAACATGAAGAACACCGCCGCAGGGCAGAACTTCATCGTCGCCCTGACCTCATTTAGGGGCTACAACATGGCGGACGGAATCGTGATTAACCGCTCTTCGGTTGACCGCGGGTTAGGAAGGGTAGTGATGCTCAAGACTTATGAAACCGAGGAAAGGCAGTACCCCGGAGGCCAGAAGGACAAGATAGAGCTCCCGAACCCCAGCGTGGTCGGATACAGGGGAGAGGAGGCCTACGCGAAGCTCGGAGAAGACGGCATCGTATTGCCCGAGACCGAGGTTGACGAGCGCGACGTGCTCGTGGGAAAAACATCCCCGCCGAGGTTCCTAGAGGAAATTTCCGTTTTCGGAGCAGTTGAGGAAAAGAAGAGGGAAAGCTCCTTAGCCCTCAAGGCGAGGGAGAAAGGAAAGGTTGACAGTGTTCTCGTTACCGAAGGCCCGAGCGGCAACCGCCTCGTGAAGGTGCGCATCCGCTCGGTGAAGGTTCCTGAGCTGGGCGACAAGTTCGCGTCAAGGCACGGGCAAAAGGGAGTAGTAGGATTGGTAATCCCGCAGGAGGACATGCCCTTCACAAAAGACGGAATCGTTCCCGACCTCATCGTGAACCCGCACGCGATACCCTCGCGTATGACTGCGGGCCACCTGCTTGAGACGCTCGGCGGAAAGGCCGCGGCGCTCAGCGGAATGCTCATGGACGGGACCGCGTTCAGCGGCAACACCGAAGACGACTACATGAAGATGCTCAAGGAGCACGGATTCGACGAATACGGCGAGGAAGTGCTTTACGACGGCGTGACCGGAGAGCAGATAAAGACAAGGCTCTTCATCGGCGCAATCTACTACCAGCGCCTGCACCACCTCGTGTCCAACAAGATGCACATGAGGAGCAGGGGCCCGATACAGCTCCTTACCCACCAGCCAACCGAAGGAAAGGCACGCGAAGGCGGCCTCAGGTTCGGGGAAATGGAAAGGGACTGCCTGATTGGCTACGGGGCCAGCATGCTGATAAAGGAGAGGCTGCTGGATGAGTCCGACAAGACCGTCCAGCTCGTCTGCACAGAGTGCGGCGCTGTCGCCAACCACGACTTCGTCAAGCACAAGGACATATGCCCTGTGTGCGGAAACGAGAGCGTGGAGCCCATTGAAATGAGCTACGCGTTCAAGCTGCTGCTCGACGAGATAAAGTCGCTCTACATATTCCCGCGCATACTGCTCAAGGACAAGGCATAGCGAAGGATTTGAAAACGTGATATCCATGATGACCCCTGAAATGAGGAAAGTTATAGACAGGATAAAGTTCTCGCTGTTCTCGCCGGAGCTCGTGCGCAAGATGAGCGCCGCGAAAATCACGGTGCCGGACACGTACGACGACGACGGCTACCCGATTGACGGCGGCCTCGTGGACACCCGCCTCGGCGTAGTTGACCCGGGGCTGCGGTGCAAGACCTGCGGCGGAAGGGCAAAGGAATGCCCTGGCCACTTCGGCCACATAGACTTGGTGCGCCCGATAGTGCACGTTGAATTCGGGAAGCACATCTATGCGATACTCAAGGCGACCTGCCCGCACTGCAAAAAGCTCGTGGCTAACAAGCCCATAATCGCAATCGTGGAAAAGGAGGAGGCGGAGGAGGACATCAAGGCCGACGCGGCGCCGCACCTCGCGGACGTGAAGGAAGGCGCAGTAGGTGACGTGGAGCACGCGTCCGCCGAAGTGGAGGCCGAGAAGAAGCAGAAGGCCGAGAAGGAGAAGGCGGAGAAGGCCGAGAAAGCCGCAGCCGCAAAGGCGGAGAAGAAGCCCAAGGAAAAGAAGGGCGGAAAGAAGAAGTGCCCGCACTGCCAGATGGAGCTTCCGGAATACAAATACCTCAAGCCCACTGCATTCTACAGGGACAAGGAGGAGCTGCTTCCCAGCGAGATAAGGGACCTGCTCTCCGGAATAAGCGACGATGACGTGCGCAGGCTGGGCTTCGACCCGGTTTACGCGAGGCCCGAATGGATGGTATTGGGCGCGTTGCCCGTTCCGCCGGTGAACGTGAGGCCTAGCATCACGCTCGAGACAGGCGAGAGGAGCGAAGACGATTTGACTCACAAATTGGTCGACATAATCAGGATTAACCAGAAGCTCGAGGCGAACATAAACGCGGGAGCGCCCCAGCTAATAATAGAGGACCTGTGGGAACTGCTGCAGTACCACTGCACGACGTTCTTCGACAACGAGACCGCGAACATACCGCCCGCGAGGCACAGGAGCGGAAGGCCCCTCAAGACTCTCGCGCAGAGGCTCAAGGGAAAGGAGGGAAGGTTCAGGTACAACCTGAGCGGAAAGCGCGTGAACTTCTCCGCCCGTACTGTCATTTCCCCCGATCCGATGCTCTCCATCGCGCAGGTTGGAATACCCAAGGAGATTGCCGAGGAACTTACTATTCCGATTTAGATCGGAA
>JAKANX010000059.1 GCA_021823425.1 Microcaldota archaeon | reverse complement strand
CCTTTAAAAAGAAGCCAATCCATTAAATATGTGGTAATCTTATCTATTATGGTGGTGCTATGGCCAAACGCGACGCGGAAAAGTCCGAGAAGGGATTTCTGGACACGATAAAGGAGGACAGGTACGTGCTGATAGTCGCAGTCGCGATACTCATTTTCATAGCGAGCTCGTCCATAGCGCTTGTCTCCACCGCCCCGCTGGACGTTGTCGCGCCGGTCCCGTCCGTGTACGCGAGCGTGGACAACGGCGTAGTTTCCCTGATGTGGAACGCATCCGCGACTCCGGGCGTGGGGGGCTACAACATCTACCGGAGCGCGCAGCAGGGCACGCTCGGGCCGAGGCTCAATTCCCTCCCTGTCGCGGCGCTCTCGTACAGCGACGCCGTTGATTCGGGCACCTACTATTACACAATCCGCGCGGTCCTCAACAGCAGCGAGGACGGCAACACGAGGCAGCTTGAGGTAATCGTCGCGAAAATAATGCCCTCCGGGCTCGCCATCGCAATCAACAGCGGCGGCGAATACGCGACCTCCAGGACCGTCCAGCTCTTCCTCTCGGCAAAGGACGCCAAGGAATGCAGGTACAAGAACGACGAGGACCCCGAATGGGGCGCATGGGAGGCGTACAAGGCTGCCAAAATCTGGACCCTGAGCGGGGGCGACGACGGCGTACGCATGGTCGCCTACCAGTGCAGGAACAGCGGGGAGAGCGACATCGCAATCGCCTCCGTGACGCTGGACCAGCACGCGCCGCTCGTATCCTACGTTGTAACGCCGCTTCCGGGCGCGGTGCAAATCAACCTCATGGCCAAGGACGCGGTGAGCCCGTACGCGCAGTGCACCGTGAATACAGACGGCACGGAAAGCACGATAAAGGTTCCGCTTTCCGGAGGCGTTGGCACCTACGCATACCAGCAGCAGCTTCCTTCAGGCTCGCACTCTTTCTCGGTGAAATGCACGGACCAGGCCGGAAACCCGTCTTCGGCGGTTTCCACGACCGCGGCCGTGAAGTAGCCGGAGCAACCCTTTTATTTTCCATTCCCCTATTTTCCCCATGTTCAAATCCGAATTGTCCAGGATTTTCCTTCTCTCGCTGTTTCTGGTGCTGGGGCTGATGGCGCTTTCCTTCCTGCTGTTCTCGTCCGGCTTCAATCCCGCGTACGTGGACGAGGCCCCGCTCCCCAAGAACGCGGAATTCGCCATGCGGCCGGGCGACGGGCTCGCATACGGAACGGACTACATGAACCGCACGGACACGGTCGCGTTCGTTTTCGGCCGCAAGCCTGTCGGCGGAAATGCAACCCGGATAATATTCGCCAACTGCACCTTGGCGGTCATCCAGGGCTCCAACGAATCCGTGTGCATAGCGCCGGACGGCCGCGACGGGGGGGACAACAGGAGCCTCTCGTCGCCCGACTTCTTCTTCTTCTCGCCGTGGATGCTCGCGCTCTCGCCCGGCTTCTCGTGGCACGCGGAGCTGCAAAACAGCATAACCCGCGAGCCCATCTCGGAATTCTCCGTGTCCTATGCGGGCACCGGCACCATTTACGGGCGGGCGGCGTACATCGTGGACGTGAATGAAACGGGCTTCCTTGGCAACTCCAGCAGGAAGATATGGGTTGACCAGAGGGAAAGGATAATGCTCAAGGAGGAAGGAAACAATTACACGATAAGGCTGGTGCAGGCGCCGTTCGCGCTCGCACAGGAAAACAAGTCTGAAAATTAAGTAAAAAAGAAATTTATTCCCCCTGGTTCACGACCACGAGGGGAATCACTCCGTCCTCAAGCTCCTTCTCCGCGAGCCTTATGTAGTCCAGGCCAGCCTTGTCCGCAGCCTTCACAAGGGGCGGAGCGCCGAAATAAAGCTGGAGCGCCCTTGCGCCGATAATCCGTGCCCTCTCGTATTTGGTAAGTTCCATAAACAACGCACCTAGGAATAGCTATTTCCCCTTTTTCGGTTTCTTCCGGGGAATAGTCTTTTTCTTGGCAGGCTTTTTATACCTATCGCCCTCGAACTCCAAGCGCGGCCCGGGCTGCTCCACGGGTTTTACGGGCTCTGCGGGCGCAACCGGCTCCATGGGCTCCTCGGGCGGAAGCGGCGGAGCCTCGAGCTTCGGGGGTTCCGGGATAGGCTCTTGTGCATGCTCTTGCGGGGCGTTTCCCTTCTCCTCCAGAAGGCGTTTTTCCTCGCGGAGCCTCGCGATTTCCTCGCGCAGCGCCGCAATCTGCCCCGCGAAATCCTCGGCGGGCGCCCGCGGCTCCTCGCGCACCTTCGCGACCGCGGCGCGGGTGTGCTCCACGTGCTCCAAAATCTCGTCCACTATGTCCTGGTATTTCCCCACGCCCGGAATGAGCCCCTCGGCTTCCCCGGGGTTCGTTCCCGCAGTCTCAATCTTGATTGTCGCAAGGCCGATTAGCCTTTCCAGAAGGGAACGCGAGACATTGACGTTCTGCACCTTCTCGAACGGGATTGCCGTGCGGTCTATGTGCAGCACGCCCCTCCTTATTATCATTTCAGTGTCCGCGATGTAATATGTGTAATTGCGGTAGCGCAGCTCTATCCACACCAAATAAGGGATGAGGAATATTCCCACCAGCATGAAGAACATGAACGGGTAGACCCCGGGCGGAACGCCGACTATGTCGTTGGGGAACGCGTACGGGGAAATCCAGGTGACAAATAGCCAGATGAACGCCGCGAAAACGACCGCGTTCAGCGCCCAAATCCCCCTAATCTTGGGGTCCAGGTGCCTGATTTTCATCTCGTCAATCGGCTTTACCATGGAATTGATTGCACCGTTTTTCTTTATAAATATGCACGCCTGATTTGGGCGGCACGCGCAAGCGGGCGTAGCGAGCTAGAATCCAGATGGGGGTGGAAAGATGGAAGGACCGGGTCTTAGACACGTCGAAGACGGGTCATTCGCCGAATACCCAGGCGAATCGGAAATGGGGGGAGATGCAGAATTAATGTATTTGCCCATCTCCCCCTGTTTCCTCTTGTGGGGTTATAGAGATTTGAACTCTAACATGCTGGTTGCTTACTCCCTTTCGGGGACCTGGAGCCAGCCGCGCTGCCTGGTTACGCCATAACCCCTGGGCACGGGATTTGTATTTGGCTGCCCAAACGTTTTAATTGCTTGCTAAAACTGCTTCCTTCCCAGCCTTTCCTTTGCGTTCTCCATCCGTTCGCTTATCTCGTCAACCACCTTTTCGAAATTGGGCACAGAGGGAATGGTCGCCTCGGCCTCGCCCGGGTTCCCGCCCGCGGTCTCAATCTTGAGCGTCGCAGTTCCGAGTATGCGGTTCAGCACGTTCCTTGACACGTTCACGTTCTGTATCTTCGCGTAGGGAATCAGGACGCGCTCGGTGCTGAATACGCCGTGGCGCACGATTAGCTCCTCGTCGCCGAGGATGTAGAAAAAGTTCGCGTATTCAATCTCTATGTATGTCGTGTGGATTGCGAGCGCGAGCAGCGCGGCTCCGAATATGTAATAAGGGAGCTGGTCCTGCGTTATCCACATTATGCTCGCCTTGGTGGACGAGAAGAGCAGGTAGAGCAGCGCGGAAATGAATATTATCGTCAAAGTCCCGCGCCAGGCCCAGATTACCCTGGCGAACTTGCCCACGTGCCTCTTCTCCCCAGACTCTCCCCTGTGCATGGCTTAATTCCTTTCAATCATCTTAATAATTTCTTCCACTGCCGCGGCCTCAAAGCCCTCCGTTATCCTGAGCGCGGCCGCGCGCGCATGCCCCCCTCCGTTCTCCACGAAATCGGAGAAGCTGGACTTCATCGCCCCTATTATGGAATCTGCGCGCAGCCCGTTCGCGACAGCTAGGTCGTTCATCCGGAATATTATCGTCCTTTTGGAAACCCCTATCGCGACTATCGGACGGTTGCCCCCGACTATTTCAAACACCCTGCCGGAAATCTTGCCCCTGTTCGGGAACTCCCTTTTCTCCGAGATGTTGTCCAGGTTGAACCAGTAAATGTCCGCCTTAGGGGTCTTTTTGAACTTGAGCGCCGCCCTGAGCTGCGCGTCCGCCTCCTCGAGCCTGCTTTCGGCCTGCAAAAGAATGGTGCCGAATAATTCCGGCTTGGAGAGCACCTCGGAATAGAAATCTATCCCCTGCCCGAACCCGGAATACGTGGCGACGAAGTCCAGCACGAGCGCCCTTTTCCTGTCCTCTTCGGATAGGGGCATTATTTCGCTCCGGTCGCCCGCGCACGCAAGTTTCTCCAAGCCGCCAGCTTCGGCGCCGAACATGGGCGCAAGGAGCGAGCACACGAATCCCGCGGGATAGCGCGAGCCGTCCCCGCCTTCCGGAACGACGTCCCACGGGTTCGCTCGCAAGGCGAAACTCGGAACCGAAGACTGGTGGGGGGGGTGGTGGTCCAGGCTTATAATCTCTATTCCTGCGGAGCGGGCGATGCGCAGCCCCTGCGCGCTGTCCTCGCCGCTCCCGAAATCCAGCAATACCAAGAGGGGCCTGAACTGCTGGCCCATCCTCTCCACGTCGCGCATCGCCTCGCTTGCGGAATAAATTGCCCCGTTCTGCTGCGCGTAGTTCGCGCGCAGGAACTTCCTGAAAATAAGGGCCGAGGAAATCCCGTCCGCGTCCCCGTGGAACTTCACCACGGTGTGCCTGCCGAGCCCCTGCGCCGCGTAAATCTTCCTCGCAATCCTTTCAAGCGCGGGCGCAAGCATTTCCGCAGTCTTGTCGAATTTTCCAGCGGGTTGGAGTTTCGCGGCCCCCATGAGCCTTTCCTCAACTTCGGGATAGAGGTCCGGCACCTTCTCCACCTTCCCTGCGACGAGCTTTCCGCCCTCGCTTTCGCACTGCGCGCGCACGCTCTCCCCTGCCTGGAAGAATTCCCGGGAGGAGAATTCGTGTGCCCGGATTCCGTCGTGCAGCATGCAGGAGAACACGTCCCTGCCGTAAACCCTCGTAATCACGCCCTTCAATACAACTGGGACCATGCTTTCTTATTCGCAAAAGGGGGCTTTAATCATTTGGAATTCCAGCTTTCCGGAATTCCGAAGCGGAATTGGCCGGCATAAAATGGTCTGGCATGGGTTCCCGCGGGCACGCAGGCGTATATTTTATAAATCAATTCAGAGATTAAGCAGCAGGGACAACCAGCGGTATTCACATGGCAGGAATCAACCAGTCAACGTTATTCGGCTACGGCGCAGTAGCCCTTTCGGCCCTCGCGATGATGGGAAGCGTGCTAACGGGCGGCCTGGGCAACCCCATAGGCATCATCCTCACCCTGTTCGGCGCGATATTCGCATACCTCGTCTTCAAGTTCGGCTACGCCGTGATTCCGATTATAACGGGCGCGGCGGGAATAGTAGTCAAGACCGAAACCGGGTACGAGATTCCGCCGAGCCAGGACGCGATACTGCGCAAGGGCGAGAGCGGCATGTTCTTCGCATCCTCCTTCATGAGCATAAAGATACGCGAGAGCGCGTCCACGGACAAGAGCGGGGACCAGAACCTCCCGTACAACGAATATTTCGAGCGCGCGATTTCCAACATGAAATTCGTCACCAAAATCTCATACCTCCTCTACGTGGAGGACGTGGGAGAGAAGCGCAAGCTGATTGAAACGAGGAAGGCCGAGGCCCAGCTTCGCCTTGCGAGGGAAAAGGACAAGCCCGAGCCCGACGTGCTCAAGCTGGACCGCTTCGAGCGCGAGGTCGCCAAGTGGGAGGGCGAGCTCAACAAGCTCATCAAGGGGATAAAGCCCATGGGCGCGGTCGCGTACGCGATGACCACCGGCACCGGGATAACAAAGGAGGCCGCGCTCGCCGCGGCAAAGAGCCAGGCGAGCGAGCTAAAGGCCGTGCTGACGAACGCGATGAACGTGGAGATAGACGTGCTCACGGCCGACGAGATGCTCAGGGCGTTTGAATGGGAGAAAATAGTGCCCACGACCGGCATGGAACTGGAGGCTTCGGTGAACTAGCATGGCGATGACCAAATCCATCACATATGCGGCCGCCGCGGCGGTAATCGCGTTCATTGGCATGGCCGGCACCTTCATACGCCTCGGAGGCTTCATGGACGTGCTCTTCACGTTCCTGGCCGCGCTCGGCTCCGTCTCGGTCATACTCTTCTACAAGTACGGGTACATCTTCGTTCCGCTCGCAAAGCAGCAGACCCGCACGGTCATGCTCCCGGACATGCCGTACGAGATTCCGCCCAGCAACGACGCCATCATAAAGAAGGGCGATTCGGGCTACGCGGCCTCGGTCTCGCTCGCAATCCGCGTGTACGAGAGCGCGTCCGAAAAGAGCATGGAGCAGAACATGGCCTACAACGAATATTTCGAGCGCGCGATTTCCAACCTCAAGTTCGTCACCAAGGTCTCCTACCTCCTTTATTTGGAGGACATGACCGAGAAGAGGCGCATAATAGAGGCCAAGAAATCGGAATCGCAGCTCAGGCTTTCGCAGGAGCGCGAGCGGTCCGAGCAGGACGTGCTCAAGCTGGACCGCGCCGAGCGCGAGGTCGCAAAGTGGGACGCGGAGCTC
>JAKANX010000058.1 GCA_021823425.1 Microcaldota archaeon | reverse complement strand
GGTGTCCTCGTTCGCCAAGGTGTTCTTCTTCCTCGCGACGAGCTGGCAGCAGGTGTTCGCGTTCAAGATGGTCGAGCGCTTCGGAAAAGGGATAAGGGGCGTGCCGCGCGACGCGATAATAACGCACAGCGAGAGGAAGGAGAACCTCGGAAGGGCTTTCGGGTTCAGGAAGATGATGGACGCCGGGGGCGCGGTGCTCGGGCCCCTTATTGCGACGCTGCTGGTGGCATACTTGCTGCCGTCGCTGGGCGAGGAGGCGACATACAGGCGGATATTCCTGATTGCGGTCATTCCCGCGATTCTTGGGGTATTCATAATATGGAGGTTCGCGACTGACGCGGGCGAGAGGGACACGGAGGACGGCAGGCACATACTTCGGGACGTGTGGTCCAGGCCGATTTACAGGGACTTCATAGTGCTCGGGGTGCTCTTCGGCCTCGCGCAGTTCGGGACCGCGTTCTTCATACTCAAGGCGCAGGAAATAACAGGGAGCGTGCTCGTCACTCTCTTCGGCTATTTGGTGTACAACGTGAGCTACGCCCTTTCAGCGGTTCCTGTGGGCATTCTCACGGACAAGCTGGGAGGGCGGAGGATGATGGCGCTCGCGTACGGGCTTTTCGCGCTCACGCTCACGGGGTTCGCGTTCGCCAACGACCTCGCGTTCCTCCTGTTCTTCGCCCTCTTCGGAACAGTGATGGCTATATTGGAGACCACGCCGAGGGCGTTCATGGCGAGGAACGTGGAAAACGAGCATTACGGGACGGCGATAGGAATGTACCAGGGCGCAACAGGGGTGCTGGTGCTTCCCGCGAACCTTGCCGCAGGCTTCCTGTGGGGATGGGACACGTTCGGCATGCACGGCACGTTCGTGTTCTCGTTCATAATTAGCGTTTCCGCGGCGCTGATTATGCTATGGAAGTCGCGGGCTAAAGCTCCCTCGCCCCCTTCTCGTCGCCTATGATTATTTTATCGAACTTGGTGAATATCCCGTTCTCCAGAACCCCCGGTATGTTGTTGAGCATGGCTTCCAGGTTCGCCGCGTTTTTTATCTCGATTTTCGCGTCCACTATGAAGTTGTTGTTGTCGCTTATTATCGGGCCCACCTTTCCCGTGCCGACCCTTATGCTGGCATCGTAGCCCAGCTTGCCCAGCGTCTTGAGCACGAACGGGGCGGAGAACTTTATGCACTCGAGCGCGACGACGACCTTGCCGGCCTTGGCGAGCTTGGAATCGTCCGCAATCACTATGAACTGGGCGGCGTTGTACGCCACTACTTTCTCGCGGGTGAGGGCCGCGCCCCCTCCTTTTACGACGTAGCCCTGCCCGACGGCGTCCGCCCCGTCCACCGCCACGGCGATTCCCCTGACCTGGTCCGGGTCGCACAAGTAGCGCGAAAGGCCGTATTTTATCGCGTGTATTCTGGAATCGAATGAAGTGGGCACGCACGCGTCTATCTTGAAGCCCGCTTCCGCCTTTTCGCCGAGCATCCTGATGAATTCCGCGGCCGTGGTTCCGGAGCCGAGGCCTATTATCTGGCCCTCCTCCAAAAATTCAAGCGCCTTCCTCGCGGCATTAGCCTTCTTGTTTGCCATTTTTTTCACCGTTTTTTCCACCGGCAGGATTTTTCACGCCCAGGTATTTTTCCCAATGTACGAAAAGCACGGAGACCGCGGCGATTATGCCGACGGCGTCAAATAAGTACGTTACATATGTTTCGTTTTTAAAATACTCGTTGAGCATGCGGAAGAGGCGGCTGGAAAAGTACACGAGGAGGAAGTAGGAGACGAGGCGGCCGAGGAAGAACCCCGAGAACACGGGCTTCGCGTCCGTGCGGGTGAGCCCGTTCGCTATGAATATCAGGTTGCTGGGGAAAGGGCTGAGCGAATAGAGGAACGTGCCCGCGAAGAGGGCGGCGCCCTTTTTCTCGAAAAACTGCCGTATCTCGTCCGCGTGCGCAGCCAGCTCGCGTGAGAAAAAGCGCCTGAAGAAAGAACTGAGGAACGCGAGCGCCGCCCGGCCGACGGTGGAAGATACGGCGCCGACCACGATTAGCATTACCGGGTCGAAGGACTGGTCGTTCACCTTGGCGAGCGCGAGCACCACCCACGTGGGCGGCATGAACGCGGGTATCACGTTTATCGCGAAAACCGTGAGCGCCAGCTGGACGTAATCTGCCATAATTGATGGAGTGCGTTGAGGTTTAAAATTGGTTGCCCGGACGCGGAATTTATATGGGTTGCATTGGAATAGTGCGCATGGCGGAAGCTTTTGCCCGGGGGGAGAGCGTGCAGCTGGCGCGCAACAGCCACGCCCACAAGAAGAGGGCTCCCAAGCTCAAGAGCGTGCCGCGCAAGGTCCCGCGCGTGGAAAACGCCGGCGTGCCGCTGGAGAAGAAGGTGGAGGATTACATTTCCAAAATGAGGCGCGCGTGCGAACGTCATAAGGAACATGTCCTCCATCGTTTATCGGCACATAGATGCGAGCGACGCGGTCGCCCTCGCGTGCGCGCAGACGACGGGAAGCGGGCCCAAAATCGGTTTATAAATTTTCCCCGAGAATTGGGAATGCTAATTGTGGGCTCATAGCTCAGCAGCAGAGCACTCGCCTTGCACGCGAGGGGCCGAGGGTGCGAAAGCATTCGCCGGAGGCGAAAATTCTCCGGCATTGCCGTCTATCCCTCTGAGTCCACTTTTTTTCATCAGGGGGCGATGCCGAGCTTCTGCATGAAAAGGAGCGCGCTGTCCCTTCCCGCCTGCACCATGAGCCCGAGCTTGTCGAAATCGAAAAGGCCCACGCCCTCGATTCCTTTTATTTCCCATGAAACCACGTTCGCGTCCCTGTCGCGCTCGGAATCCATGCGGTATTCGTCCTCCATCTTGAGGTTCACGGGCCTGCTCACGAGCTTCTGGATTATGGACTCGCGCTTTACCTCCTTTTTCCCCGGGTAGTTGGCGTAGAGCTTGAGCACAACGTCCTTGGACGGATCGCAGAGCGAAGTCAGTATGTTTCCGGGGTAATTGTCCCAGTAGCCGCCGTCGAAAGTGCGGCCGTTGAGCGTGGAAATAATGGGCGCGAACGAGCCGTCCTCGCCCACGCGCGTGAACTGCCTTCCGCGGAAGTCCAGGCTCTTGAAAACCGGGAGGCACATGCTGGAATACACGCCCTCGCTGAGCCTCATTGCGGGGTCGAATTCCGAAGAGAACACGACTTCCTCGTAGGTGGAGAATTCGCGCGTGCGCGCTTCGACTGCATGCGTGGAATTCTCCAAAACCGAAGTGACGTAAAGGCCCGGAAGGTCCGCGAACGTTTCCATGCCCTCGGGAAGCGAGGCTGCGAAGAACTTCTGCACGCGCCTTCCGTGGAGCGGCGCCTGCCACCACCTGAATTTCGGGCTGTAGAGAAGCGCCTTGCACAGGCCCTCGTCCAGCACTTTCCAGACGGAATTGTAGTCAATTCCGGAGCGATCGAAAAGCGCGGCTATCGAGCCTGCGGAGGTCCCCGCATAGTTCGTGAAAGGAACCCTGTGCTCCCTGAGCGTTTCCAAAAACGAGAAGAACGCGATTACCTTGAGGCCGCCCCCGCTCACGGCGACGGAAAGGTTCGCGGCGTCGTGGTCCAGCCTGCCCTCGTCTGCCGCCTTCTTGAGCCCGTTTGCGCCGCCCTTGAAGCCCGGCTCCTCCTTCTTGTCCAGCAGCACGTCGTAGAACTTCTGCACCACGTAGGTGCGGCGGTTGTTCCTCTCCTGCATCCGCTTGTAAAGCTCCGGGTCCGCGGTCCTGCGCAACTCCCGGGCTGCGGAGCCCCACTTGTACCTGGCTACGAATGGGACCACGTAGAGCCCGTCGGTTATTTTCGGGACTATCATAAGCAGATTATGTTTTACTAAGTTTATAAATGTGTATTATTATCGCACCCGGAGCAGGTCCGCCTTGGTCACGATTCCCGCGGCCTTTCCGGCCTTCAGAATCAGCACCGCCTTGTTGTACTTGAGCAATTCAAGAAGGAGCTTGTAGGGCGCGTCCTCGCGCACCGTGGGGAATGCATCGCCCATCACGTCTTTTACGAGCAATTTGCGGAAATCCCTCTTTTCCCCTTCTCCGGAAAGGTAGCCCACGACGCTGTCCTCGCTCACGCTTCCCACGATGCGCTCGCCCTCGGTTACGGGCATCTGGTCTATGTTCCTGGATTTCATCCTGCGCAGCGCCTCGTCCAGTTTCTCCGAAGGGGATGCGGAGACCACGTGGAGGTTCATTATGTCGGAGGCGCGCACGTTCTCCTCGTGCTCGAACGCCTCGAGGGCCTCAAAAACCCTCTTTACGAACGAGTAGCTGGGGTCTATTGCGCCGCTTTCTATCTTGGCTATCATGCTCTGGGAGACGTCGGCGAGCTGCGCCAGCCGCTTTTGGGTGAGCGAAAGCCTCGCGCGCCGCTTTTTTATTTCCGATAGCTCGGGGAACATGGAAATATTACGGGCGGAATAAATTTAAAGCAGGAATATTACTGCACGAGCGCGGAAAGTATGGCCGCGTAGGCGTTGAACGCGTAGCTGAAGACCGCGTCCTTGGCCTTTTGGGAAAGCGGGCCGCCGTGGTAGCAGTAGTTGTTTATCTGGCCCATAGAGGGAAGCGAAAGCCCCAGGAGGGGATTGAACCCCCGACCTTCTGTTTATCCGTTGACCGTTTCCAGTTCCGGGTTTCCGGTTCCGAAATCAGATACGAAACAGACGCTCTACCACTGAGCTACTGAGGCAACTAAAGACAACTGACCGTTTCCTGTTTGGGTTCGCTGTTCCGAAATACGAAACAGACGCCCCGAAAAAGCGGAGCTTTTTTGGGGACCGCGGTCAGCGGACCGCTGGATCTACACTGAGCTACTGAGGCAGACAGGGGGCTCCTCACAAGGGACGCAGTTTCCCGCCCCCTTCTTCCTTGATACCCCCTTTCATTTTTTTGTTCTTTCGAAACGCTTGAACGGCATGGTTAAGCGTAACGAAGAGAATATACCTTTTGAGCTTATCAATATTTTTATACCTTCCCTCCCTTATTCCTGCGGTGATGTTCATGAAGGGGCAAGGCTCAACCGAATATTTGGTAATTCTCGCAGTCGTTCTGGTGGTCGCTCTCATAGTCATCGGGCTCCTTGGCCAGTTCACGGGCTTCGGCACCGCGGGCCTCGAGCAGCAGAGCCAGGCGTACTGGCAGGGAACGAGCCCGTTCTCGATACAGAACATAAAGGTGAGCGGGAGCAGCGTCCAGATGGACGTCAAGAACCAGCTCACCCAGCGCCTCAACCTCACTAACGTTTCCTTCGACGGCGTGGACATAGGCGCGGGCTCGCAGTACTTCGCGCCCGGCCAGACGGCCACCGTGAGCGGAACCATAGCCGGCTTCACATGCACCGCCGACCAGCCCTACGAGTTCACCAAAGTGATATTCACATACAGCCAGGGCAGCATAAACGGCCTCACGCAGATGGGGGACAAGTCCATTGTCGGCAAGTGCTCGTGAGTTCCCCTCGGAGACGGGGAAACCTTTTTATTTCTATTCCCCTATTTTTAGGCAGGTGATCAGATGAGTAAAGGACAAGGATCAACGGAATACCTGGTAATCCTTGCCGTAGTTCTCGTGGTTGCGCTCATAGTCATAGGGCTCTTGGGTCAATTCACAGGATTCGGCACTGCAGGCCTTGAGCAGCAAAGCAGGGCATACTGGCAGGGAACGAGCCCGTTCTCAATCCAGAACGCGAAGGTGGTGAACACCTCTACAGCACCGTTCATCACCCTTGAGGTGCAGAACAAGCTTTCCCAGAAGCTGACGCTCACCGACGTGCAGTTCGACGGCGTCTCGATAAACTCGAGCCTCGGGAACGTCGTGTTCTCGCCGGGCTCCTCGGTTGTCGTTTACGGATCGAACATGACCCCGTGCAACGGCTCCGCGACCGGCGCGGCGTACCAGGTCAACAAGGTGACCTTCGTCTACGACGTCGGCGGGATAACGGGCCAGACCCAGACGGGCGACAAGGCGCTCTACGGAAAGTGCTCGTAGTTCCATAATTTTTCCCCTTTTTTTCTTTTCCAATTTTTCCCTTGATTCTAACGCGCCACTGCTCATGTTTTAAAATTCTCCGTCCTTATCCCTACTCATGCGCATAGAGGACCTCACTTTGGACGACTGCAAGGCAGCGCGCAAATTAGTCTCGCGCTTTCCCGCGGCCGGCTTCCAGGCATCCAAGCTCTCGCAGGCAATCGGGCTCGCGAACAGGATGAAAAAGGACCGGGCGGCGATATTCTTCACGTTCACGGCGAACATGGTGGCCTCCGGGCTCAGGGGGCTTTTCGCGGACCTGTGCAGGAAGGGCTATCCATCGGTGATAATAACGACCGCGGGCGCGCTGGAGCACGACTTCATGCGCGCAGCAGGGGACTACGAGCTGGGCGAGTTCGTGATGGACGACGCGGCGCTGCACCAAAAGGGAATCAACCGCATCGGCAACATACTCGTTCCCACTGCGCATTACGAGAATTTCGAAAAGAGGATTGTGCCGATATTC
>JAKANX010000057.1 GCA_021823425.1 Microcaldota archaeon | reverse complement strand
CGCTTCCGCCCAGCGCACGTTCGGGGCCAGGCTGCTGGACGTGCTCAGGCCGATGAGTTTCGAGGCGTTCCAGGAAAAGTTCGCGCACGAGGAATCCCGCGCGTGGAAGGCGCTGCTGGCCGCGCGGCACATGTGCTATTTCTATTCCGACCTCAACTCCAAGGCGAAGTATGTCGAGGACAAGTCCGTTTTCGTGGAATACGTGCTGGACTGCTTCCACTATCCGCTCTACATGATAGACATCAATTACAATCTCCTTTACGCGAACAAGGCCGCGCTCGAGCTCTGGGGCGTGGACGCAATCCCCGAAGGGGCCAAGTGCCACGAGCTCACGCACAAGAGCAGCAAGCCGTGCGGCGAGGATGCCCATCCTTGCACGCTGAGGGCCGTGCAAAGGAGCGGCGGCCTCGTCGTCCACGAGCACATCCACCACGACAGGGGCGGGGAGCCGCTTTTCATAAAGGTCCACGGCCACCCGGTTTACGGGAACGACAGGAAGCTTGCCGCGATACTGGAATTCAGCGAGGACATAACCAAGCAGAAGCTCGACCAGATCGAGCGCAAGAAGAAGAACGCGATGATTTCCGCGCTTTCCTCAAGGGCGGCCGAAGGCATGGTCGCCGGGGGCATGCGGCACGACCTAAACAACGCTCTCTTCTCCGTCCTCGGGATGAGCAGCATGAACGCCTCGGTCATAAAATCCATGGAATCCCTCCTAAGCCGGGAAAGCCCGGACGCGGCGGATTTCGCAGGGCTTCTGGAAAAGCTCAAGTACCAGATTTCCGTCCAGAACCTGGGCGCGGAGAACTGCAAGGCGCGCGTGCAGCGCCTTTCAATGTTTTCGCCATCCGCATCCAAGTCCACGACGACCGACGTCGGGAAGGTGGTCATTGCGAGCATCGATCTTCTCGAGGCGCTGTTCTCCGACGCGAGGATGGCCGGGAAAAGATTCAGCGTCAATATCAAGGACAGCCCGCCCGGGGTCCTCGCGCGCATAAACCCGCGCGACTTCAACACCGCGCTGACCAACATACTGAAAAACGCTGTGGAGGAATTCGGGTTCGACCGCGCCTACCGCATCGACGTCGGATGGGAAATCGAGCCGGGCGCGGCAGGGGATTTTGTCAACATCATGATAGCCAACGACGGGCCGCAGATTCCTGAATACGTGCAGCGCAGGCTGTTCAAGGAGCAGGTGCAGTCCTCGAAGGAAGGCGGGCAGGGGATAGGCCTGGCCACCTCCGCGGTGACGCTGCGCGAGCACGGCGGGTACATGTGCTGCACGTCCACGGAAGTGAGGACCGAATTCCAGATAATGCTCCAGCTCGCCCGCCCGGAGGCCGCGGACGCGCCTGCAAAGGCCCAGGAAATCCAGACCGGCTACAAAATCGCGGTGCTTGACGACGACACCCTGGTGAACATCACGCTCAAGGCCATGCTTTCCGACCAGCGGGTGACGCTGCACGAGGACCCCCAGAAGGCGCTCATGGACCTGACCAAAAACAGTTACGACGCCCTCATAGTGGACATTTCAATGCCCGGCGCCTACGGCCCGACGTTCGCGAAAAAAATAAGGGCGTCCAATCCGGAAACCGCAATCGTGGTCCTGACCGGCCACGAGGCGCACCCAATCAACGGCGAATACATGGGCGTGATAGACATGGTGCTCGAAAAGCCGATAAGCGACGAGAAGCTGCGCGCCGCCCTCGCCGAGGCAATAAGCAGGAGGAAGGCCGCAACAGGGAAGGCGGATTGAAATGGAAGCCGAAGCAGGACGGTGGACGAGGCTTGCAAACCACGGGATGTACCTCAACGCGCGGGGAAATTACGCCGCGAGGCGCTACGCGTTCTCCCTTGCCTCGGTATCCAAGCATTTCGAGAAGCACGGAATAAACGAGATGCACGAGCTCCAGAAGAGGGAGTTCTCCGGGTTCCTGGACCGCGAGGAGCGGAGGGTGTATTCGCGCGGAAGCGGGCCGGCCCCGCGCGGCAGGCGCGCAGACGCGGCGATGTGCGACCTCATACTCTCGTGCTCCTTCATGGACGCGCTCGTGGAAACGGGCAACCTGCGCAAGGAATCCGCGGCGCCGCTCAAGGGCGCAATCTGGAACGCGTACGAGAATGAGGCTCGCCTGCCCGCAATAAGCTCGCTGGCCGGGCGCGCGATGGACTCCCTGGACCGCAAGGTGGAGGGCGAACTCGCGCTCCCCATCAACGAGGCCGCGCTCGCACAGGATCTGGAGCGCATCTTTCGCGGAATGGAGAAGGAGCAGGACAAGGACGCGCTCACCGCGATGTACGGCCTGCGCGCGCTCCAACTCACGTTCCTCGAAGGCTACAGGACTACGGACCACCTCGCGTTCTTCGGCGCCGCAAGGCAGCTCGCGAACTACTTCAAGCTTGAAAAAATGGCACACCTGTCGCGCCTGGGGACGGCGCTGGAAATGCAGGACGAGGCGCTCTCGGCCATAGAGCCGTTCTTAATGGGCGAATACGCCCAGTTCACGTCCCTCCTCCGCACCGCCAATTCGTCCGGCAACTTCCTTTCAATGGGCGGAAACCGGGGAAGGCTGGGGTTGAGGCTTGAGGCCCTCAACGGCTCCGATTCGCTTCCCATCGGAAGCCTCGAGCACGGGGCCCTTGCCCTGTGCATGTCATATTACATGCTCACGGACGACCCCCTGCACGCCGAGATGATACTGCGCACGTTCGCGCCTAAGTTTGAAATGAATGGCGACTTGGCAGGGCGGGCGGAGCCGCCCTACTTCGCAGCGTTCTTCGATTCGACATCGGAAATCCGGAAGCCCGAGCTCAGGATGTTCGGAACCGGGGAACGGGACGAAATAATAGAACGCTGGTTCGCGCAGGCGCGCAGGAAGCGCACGGCCGCGATGAACTGACTACCGTTTCTCCCAGTAAGCGAGCGCCGCCAGAATCGTTATTATGGTGTACATCGCAAGCCCGTATATGCACGGCGGCAGCCCGAATATCGTTCCGGCCGCGCTGCACCCGAACTGGCACGTCTTTGTCAGCTCCCCGTAAGTCAGGTAGCCCGAGAAGAGCATCCCGAAAACCGAGAACGCCAGGATGATTTTCAGGTAACCGTTTTTCTCCATGTTTCCACCTCGTAGTCTGTTCATCTGCTCGCTTTAAAAACATTCTCGCAGAAAGGCAGCACAGCCCGCAGAAAACGTTCCGCACATCTAGAGTGCATGAAGCGGAAACGAGACGGAATGCCCAGAAAAATCATAGGTGGTTCCCGTGTTCGACGACATAATAAAAGCCGCGAAGTCCGATTCCCAAGCCCCCCAGCACACGCTTTCGGAAGACATCAAGCCCGTGCCCGAGGAGAACCAGGGAATCCGCATCGCCGTGATAGGCGTGGGCGGGGCGGGCTGCAACTGCGTGAACCGCATGATGAAGGCCGGGCTCAAGAGCGCGACCGCAATCGCGATAAACACGGACGCCAAGCACCTCCGGGTGACGGACGCGCATAAGAAAATACTCATAGGCAAGAACATAACGAGGGGGCTGGGCGCAGGCGGAAACCCAGAGATTTCCAAGAAGTGCGCCGAAGCGGATTTTGAAATGCTCAAGAACGAGATAGGCGAGAACGAGCTCGTGTTCATAGTCGCGGGAATGGGCGGAGGAACCGGAACAGGCGCGATGCCCGTGATAGCCCGCGTGGCAAAGGAGCAGGGCGCGATAGTGGTCGCGATGGTCACCTACCCTTTCAACATAGAGCGCATACGGCTCAAGACCGCCCAGAGGGGCATAAGGGAGCTCACAGCAGTCGCGGACACCGTAGTAGTAATAGACAACAACCGCCTGCTCGCGTACGCGCCCAACCTGCCAATTAACCAGGCGTTCGAGCTTGCGGACTCCATAACAACGCGCGCAGTCACAGGGATTGCGGACACGATAATGTTCCCGAGCCTCATCAACATAGACTTCGCGGACGTCAAGGCGGTGATGCAGAACGGCGGCGTCGCGTTCATCTCCCTAGGGGAGGGCAACGGCCACGACAAGGTCACCAACGCTATAAAGAGCACGATGGAGCACCCGTTGCTGGATGTGGATTACGAGGGCGCAAAGGGCGCGCTCGTGCACCTTGAGGGCGGCGCGGACCTCACGCTGGGCGAGGCGATAAAGATAGGCGAGGGCGTTACCTCGAGCTTCGCGGAGGACGCGAACGTCAAGGTGGGCGCGAGGATAAACCCCGAGCTGCGCGGCGCGGTGCGCGTGACCACTATAGTGGTGGGGGTGAAGTCGCCCATGATTTTCCAGAAGGAGGAGCAGGGCGGCATAGTCCACCTCACCGAGGAAGACATGGCCAACCTCTGAGAGGGCGCAAAAGCGCCCCCGGGCGCGTTCAGGAAAGATATTATAATCTTCGGAGCAGATAATAAAAGCAGCCATAATTCTATGAAACGGTGTTTTGCATGATAGTGTTCTCCCTTTCGTACGCCCTTGCAGTCATACTTTTCTCGGCCTTCGTGCCGGGCGCGCTCATTTTCATGGGCGCGATGCGCAAGGCCGAGTTCGGCCTGCTCGAGAAGATAATAGCGGGCTTCGCGCTCGGCTGGATTCTGCAGGGCACGCTCCCGTTCCTGGAATTCATGGTAGCCGGAATCCCATTTTCATATACGCTCGCGTTGGCCAACACCGCAATACTTTACGCAATAGGAATCGGGCTCCTTGCATGGTCCAAGGCGTACGAGGACATCAAGCTTCCGGCGCTCTTTGCGGACATGCAGAAATCCCCTGCGAAATTCGTGGTCCCCGCATTCGTGATACTCCTTTTCCTCATCAACTTCGCGGTGCGCATACAGACGCTCAGCCCTGTTTTTCAGGAGCTGGACCCGTATTTCTACGCGTACATCCCCCAGCAGATAATTACCCTGGGTTCCAACCCGCCGACTGACTTAACGGCTTGGGTGCCTGACGCGGTTTCCACGCACAGGGGCGTTCCAATAAAGGCGTACGCGGAAGCGACATGGTATGCGCTCTACAACGGCGGCACGTCCAATTACGACAATAATATTCTAGACCTCGTCGCGAACATCTACCCGCCGTTCGCGGCCGCTTTCGCGGGCTTCTTCATCTACCTGGGGCTGCGCGCGTGGTACAGGGAGGAATACGCGCTCGTGGCTTCTGCAATCGCGTCCTTCATACCCATATTCATATTAAAACTGACTGCGGGAGAGGCGGAAGTCCAGCCCTACGCTTTCTTCGGGCTCGCCCTCTTCATCTGCTTCCTTCTCTGGGCGCAGCGCAAGCAGGACCTCAGGTACATGGCGCTCGCCGGGCTCGGCTATTTCGCGACCGCGCTCGGAAGCTCCTCCGAAGTGGTCGCGCTTGAAATCTTCGCGCTCTTCACCGCCATGGAGGCGCTCAGCATGTACCTGCTGCGCAAGGACATGCTCGCGTTCGTGAAGATGAACGCAGTATTCCTCGTATTTCCTGTCTTGGCGGGCATCCTCAAGTTCGCCTTCCAGGGCCTTCCCTTCACGTACATGCTCGCATCAATAGGGGTGGTATTCGCGGTTGCCGCGCTCTACGCGCTCCAAAGCAGGAAATTCGACCGCGAGATGGAGTTCTACGTGCTCGGCGGCCTCGCGTTCGCAGGCCTCATAGTGCTGCTCGTCACTCCGGTGGGCGGCATCGTGAAGGACGTCGCGCTAAGCGGGCTCCAGCTCGCGCAGTTCGACAAGCCCCTTGACCGGACAATCGCGGAACAGGGGACCAGCGGGAACGTTTTCGACTCGCAGCTCGGCTTTTCCGGCGAAGTGTTCAATTTCCTCAACCTCCAGATGCTCCCTGATTTCCAAATACAGGGCGAGGGCCTCGCGCCTTTCGCGGTAATCCGCAGCATTCCCGTGATAGGAACGGTAATCAACTGGATTCTCTACCTCGCGTACTTCCTCCTTGGGCTGCTCGCCGCAATCCCGTCCATGCTCGCGAACCTCGCGTTCATGCTGTTCGCGGCCGCGCTGAACGCGGTATT
Source organism: Microcaldota archaeon (assembly GCA_021823425.1). Taxonomy (GTDB): domain Archaea; phylum Micrarchaeota; class Micrarchaeia; order Anstonellales; family Bilamarchaeaceae; genus JAHJBR01. Next base: position 643 of record JAKANX010000057.1, on the reverse strand, counting down.
CGGCATCTCGCTAGACTACACGGAAAAGAGCAACAGCATGCTCATGTTCCTTCTCTTCCTTTCCATGGTCGCCTCCGCGTGGAGCGCATACAGGCTCGTGAACAGGAAGGAGGACAGCCCGGTCTGGTTATTCGTAGCGCTCATATTCCCCATAGGCCTCATCGGGCTCATCAAGGCAAAGTACATCATCTACCTTGGCTTCGCTGTCGCAGTTGGCGTGGGCTTCGTGCTCGGCGAGCTTGAAACCCTGATAATCGCAGCTGCTTCTGCATACAAGCTGGGCGACGTGAAGAAGAAGGCGTTCGACGGCCTGCTCACTGCGGGAGTGGTACTCGCCCTCATGCAGTTCGCATACCAGGGCGCCGCGACCGCAACGGACTCAACCGGGCAGAACGTCACGATATTCACGTCCAACCTGCCCCTGCCCCTTCTCCAGTCCGGGCTTTCAACGCGCTTCCAGGACGATCCCGCCACGGTGGGCAAGAAGTTCGCCTCGCTCTGCGACCAGCTCAAGCTCAAGGGCGCCGACGCCGCCTCAATTGCGAGCATCTGCGCCGCGGGCGCGGACCCGGTGGGCTTTGCGAACAAGAGTCTGAACAGCCAGTACGATTACAATCTGTGCTACCTTTCCCTGCTCAAGGAC
>JAKANX010000056.1 GCA_021823425.1 Microcaldota archaeon | reverse complement strand
GAACCTCGGCTACAAGGCCAAGAACGGATATGTGATAGTGCGCGCGCGCATGGAGAAGGGAAGGCGAAAGAGGCAGAAGACCTGGGGCGGAAGGAAGCCGAGGCACAACTACCTCTTCGTGCAGCCTCAGATTTCCCACCAGGCGATGGCAGAGCAGAGGGCTGCGCGCGTTTACAGGAACCTGGAGGTTTTGAATTCATACTGGGTCGGCGAGGACGGGAACTACCAGTTCTTCGAGATAATAATGGTGGACCCGATGCTCGTGAAGGACATCACCGCAGTTTCGAACAGGGGAAGGGCTTTCCGCGGACTTACATCGCAGATGAGGAAAGCGCGCGGCCTCCGCACGAGCGGCTCGGACAAGCTCAGGCCCGAGAAGAAGGACCCGATTCGCAACAACCTCGGCAGGAGGGTGACGAGGCAAACTAGGAATGTTTGACATAATCCGGGCGCAGGGAATTGCGCCCGTTCCTTTTTCTTTTTCCAAGCTCTATTTTCTTGACGACGTGAAAAACCGGATAGCGAAAGCTCCGAATCTCGAGGAGGCGATGAAGCTCAGGAACCGGAAAATCCTGATTTTGCTTGATGAATATAAAGAGGATATAGGGCTGATGAAGCAATTTTCAGAGAAGAGCAGCGCCGCGTTCCTAATTGACCTCGGGCGGCTTATTGAAAGCAACGGATTCAAGCGCGCGGTTGAGCTTGCGAAGATGCGACGGTTTTTACGGATTTGCGTAAAATACGAGGTTCCATTCGTTATTGCTTCCTTTGCTAAGGACGAATTTTCCATTCGGACGGCTCATGAATTGTGCCACATCGCCGGTCTTGTAGGGCTCAATTACGGGCAGGCTCGCTTCGGGCTTGAGAGATTGGGACTCTATTTGGGATAGTCATTTCACTTCTTCCCCAGTAATCATCTTGTATGCCGCCTTGTACCGTTCAGATGTCTTTTCAATTATTTCCTCGGGCAGCGCCGGGGCAGGGGGTTCCTTGTTCCATCCGCTGCTTTCCAAATAGTTTCTGAGGAACTGCTTGTCCATGCTTTCCAGTATTCCCTTGTCGTACTGCTCCTTCAGCCAGTACCTTGAGGAATCAGGGGTTATCGCCTCGTCTATGAGGATGATTTTGCTTCCCACGTAGCCGAATTCGAACTTCGTATCGGCTAATACTAACCCTTTTGTCAATAGGTAATCATGCGCGAATTTGTATAGGGAAATTGCGCTCTTTTTCACGAAATCCGCTGCCTCCTTTCCGAACATCTTTTCCGCTTCTTCCACGGAAATATTTATGTCGTGGCCTGACTCTGCTTTGGTGGAGGGAGTGAATTGGGGTTCGGGGAGCTTTGAGCCGTTCTTCAGTCCTGCGGGCAGTTTTATTCCCGCCAAAGTGCCTTTTTCCTTGTATTCCTTCCAGCCGCTTCCTGTGAGGTAGCCCCTCACTACGGCTTCCATGGGGATTAGTTTTGCCCTCTTCACTATCATCGCGCGGCCCTGCATTGCCTTGAGGTGCTCGGGCATCGCGTCGGTGATAAAATGGTTTTCTATTATGCTTTTGGTCTTCTTGAACCAGAAGGCGGACAATTGATTGAGAACAGCGCCTTTTTTCGGGATTCCTTCGGCGAATACTGAATCAAACGCGCTCACACGGTCCGTTGAGACGATTAGAAGATTGCCGTCGAATTCGTAAGTGTCCCTCACTTTTCCCCTGTGGAGGAACGGCAGCTTGAGGTCTGTTTTAGTGATTACGGACATCGGACTCACCCACAGAATGGAATAGGGGATGAAAATTTAAAAATAAGAGGTAATCAGGCAAACTTGGTCTTGACAATTTTAACTCCGGCAAGCCTTGGCGCCCGCTTGTCCATATTTAAATATTGATTCAGGAAACGCAGGTTTTTAATTAGTGTGAATTACAATGTAATATGGTGGGATTATTGGGTTGAAAACTGGGAACCCGCATTTGACGATTTCTGAAAAACCAGTTCCAAATCTAATTAGGGGCAGGGTAGTTTTGATAGACCCCATACCTGCAAGAAAAGACGCCGATATAACTGTCAGGAATAGCGCTGATTTTAGCACAGGAAGTCCCGTTGCTGTGCGCGAACCAATCGCTATTGAGCATATAGGGGCACACCTCCAAAAGTTTGGATATGATATTAAAATAATCGCACAGGGCAGCAAAACCAACGAACAACTCGCCCAAATGGCAACAGATTACGCCCCTCAAATAGTAGGATTATCCATGCATTCAACATATTTGTGCTCGCATACGCTTGATCTTGCAGCACGGATTAAGACACAGTTAGGTTCGACTCCAATTGTCGTGGGAGGATATCATCCATCAGGCTATTTTGATCTGGCGCTGGACAAGAATGTTGATTATATCGTAATCGGTGAAGGCGAGGAGACCATGAGACAAGTTCTTGACATGGTGGCCAGATGCGAAAACGCGAAAAACGTAAATGGAGTAGCATATTTGAACGGAAGCGAAGTGATGGTAAACCCTCCACAACCCCGTTTGGATTTTGCCTTGCTGCCGTGGGCTATGAGGGACGAAGAAATATTAAGGGACAGCAAATGCACGCCTCTTGCATATCCGGCGCCTCCCGGGCAAGTGTCGGCGGCCCAAATAGCTTATTCACGCGGTTGCCCGCATCTCTGCGGCTTTTGCGCATCCCCGCTCATATGGGGCTCCAAACTGAGCTACCGGGAACCAAAAGACGTGGTGGATGAAATCCTGCATTTGCAGGAAAAATTCGGAACAAATTTCCTTTTCTTTAATGATTTGAGTTTTAATGTGAATAAGGAACGGGCTAATGCGCTTTGTAGGGAAATGATAAAAAGGGTCGACGGAGTTTCATGGTTCGCTTATGCCACTATCCATGGGATGGATTATGAAACTGCTAGGATGATGCGGGATGCCGGTTGCACCAGGCTCGGGTTTGGTATAGAGTCTGTCCTGGACCCCACCCTTGCAAAAATAAAACCAAAGCAGCATTTCGAGGATATAGAAAGGGTATTGCGGATGACCAGCAATCTTGGCATGCTGAACAGGTGCTATATGCTTATCGGATGGCCATGGGAAAGCAGGGAAACTTTGGATGAAACTGCCAAGCGCATCAAAAACCTGGCAATGGACCAGTTAAGGCTCTCATTCGTGATCCCGTTCCCCGGAACGAAATTCTATGAGGAACAAAAACACAGGATAGTAGTCCCATTCGAAGAATTCAGCGGAGACAAACCTGTGATGCCTTCAGACCACCTGAATATGGAGGAGCTAAAAACAGCCGCAACGGGGCTTTTTTCATCGTTTTATGGCTCAGGCGAATACAACGCCCACGTGGATGAAAAAGTGCGGCAGCGCCCCCATCTTAAGAACTCGTTCGAATATTTTTTTGATTATCTCAAAAAGCACGGAATCGTAAGTTGATTGTATGGCAGAAATGGTAAATGTCTTGGATAAAAACGGGAAAGTAACAGGCAGTGCGATGAGAGACGTCGTACACCGTGACGGGCAATGGCATAGGGGGATTCATGTGCTTGTGTTCGATGATAAAAAGCGGGTCCTCCTGCCCATAAGATCCATAAAGAAATCCCTTTTTCCGGGATGTTATGATGTTTCCGTGTCCGAGCATGTTATGGAAGGGGAGGAATACGCGGATGCCGCAAAAAGAGGGCTTAACGAGGAGCTGGGCGTGGAGAATACTGCGCTCACGCCGCTTGCTGAGATCAAGATGAGCTACGCCCTTACGGACAATCACTTTTCAATGATATATTCGTGCATGAGTTCCGGCAAAGTGGAACTGGACAAAGAGGAGATCGAGAGCGCGGAATTCGTGAGTGTTGCAACTATAAAGGCGCTTCTTTCGAAAAGCCCGGAAAAATTCTCTTCGTGGGCGGCAGAAATATATAAGTGGCTGTTTGGGGAGACGACACAAATAGAGGTAGTTCGGGAATTCTCAGGAAAAAAAGGCATTTAGGAAGATTTGACTTTTTTCGGCAACCCGACCGAAGCGAGTTTGCTGGACGCCTTCACCGCTGCTTTGATGTTCTTGGCGGCGTTCTTGATCCCCTTTTCTATTGTTTCGTCGCCATCCTTCTCTTTTCCTATTGGAACGATTTCCTCCTTGTCATCGGAACCCTTTCCGTTTCTGGACTCAAGGGCTTCGCCAACGTCCTGATTCGTCTTGAATTCGTTGTCTACGGACGCCTGGCTCGCATCAGCGACGTTTTTCCGGTCTATTTCCATCCCGAGGGCCATGTTCGTGGCCGCTCCTCCGCTGGAGTTTATGCTGTCCATTATGGAGTTGAAGTCTTTTTCTGAGATAACAGTTTTAGATAGTTTGAAACAATGGAAGAATCGCCCATCTTTTCAGATTGACGGGCTTTTTGGTGCAGGATTTCAATTTCTTTTATTTTCAGCGCTTCAGCTTGAGCATTTCCTCGAGCATGTTCGGGTTCAGAATCGGCTTTCCGAACAAATCAACGTCGTCAACTATGCGGGGGCAAGCCGTATTCACATATGCGTCGAACGAGGTGAAGTTGGCGATTGAATACGGATTGAATTCGCCGGAAACGAGGATTTCGGCGTGCTTCCCGTAATTCTCCAATTCTTTTTTCGCCCACTTTGCCACTTCAAGGTGGAATTGCCCGGGCTTGGTGGATACGAGGATGCCGAACATTTCCGCCGAGAGCGCTGCGGCAATCGCGCCTGTCCTTCTCTTCCTCAATTTCTCTATATCCTCGTTTATCCTCTTGAATTGTTTCGTATAAGGATTGAAGGCGTAAACGGGCTTGCTCTCCTCTATAGCCAAGGCGTGGAACATCCCGTCCCCGATGTAAAGAACTGCCTCTGCTTCCGGGATTTTTATCGCGGTGGAATCGCAGCCGAGCACCTGCCCCTCGTGCGCGGGAAGCACGCCCTTTCTCGTCAACGGCTCTATCCCGTGGGAGGAGAAGAATTCCTTTATTGCGGCCATCTGGTGAGTATGCTGCACCGTTGTAGCTAGGGCGATTTTCTTGTACTGCTTCAATTCGGGAAGGGCGGATTCCAGGTCATTCAGGTTCACGTCCACTTTCCACTCCACGTATTCCACCGGGATTTTAACCGGGGAAGGGATGGGGAATTTCGCGTGGCCGAAATGCACTATTTCGTCGGCGTGGATTTTCTCCGCGTCGTCGATTGCTAAGTCGCACGCGCCGTAGCTCGGGCTGGAGGAAAGGAAAACCTCGTGCCCGTCCGCCTCGAGCTTCTGCGCGTGGGAAAGGGCGTATTTCTTAAGTCCCTCGGGAAACTGGAGCAGTATTCGCATGGGGTTATATGAGGAGGGAACTTAATAAAATTTAGTGTTAGTTAGTATAAAGACGGTTTAAAACCTTTTTGTCCATAATAGGGTCATGGTGGAGTTGAGGCCGATAGGGCCGGGCGAAAGCCTTTCCGGATATTCAGCATTCCTCGCGCACACCCTTTTCCAGGGCGTGGTGAGGGACACGGGGCTTCCATACACGAGCGAACACCTGAACAAATGCGCACTTCTGGGAGGAGAGCTGCTCCACCCGTCCGTTTTCCTCCATGCTGCGACGGCCGCGCTTTGGCTGCACGACGGCCCGGAGGACATGAAAATTCTTGACGTTCACAATCCGTTCGGGAAAAGGCCGAATATGAAGGATGGGGGGAAGTATTTCCTCAACGGGCTCCTTCTGGAGGCAGGGGATGCCGGAAGATACGCATGCTACATAGTGAACCTGCTAACGCACCGGAAGGAACTGATGAGCTACAGCCAATACACCGACGGGATTTTCAGGTGGCCGGAAGACGAAAAGACGGTGAAGGCCGTCCTTGAAGGCATCCGGGACGCGGGGCGCGTTGCCGAGGCGAGGTTTGAAGAGCGGGAAATCAAGGTCATTTTGCAGGTGGTCACCCTGCTTTCAAAGATGATAGACCGGCGCATGAACCTCAACCCGGACGAGAGCAAGAACGTGAACGAGCTCGTCAAGGAATACCTGGGGCTGGAGAACGGCGGAATTGGGGAACGGATGAATTTCTACCGCAGGACAAAGACCGTGGACTCGTTCGAAAGAAAGGGGGATTACGGGCTGGACGTCGGCTTGTTGGTCGAGACCATAAGGAGGAATTTCGAGGGCAAGCAGAAGGGGGTCGCGATAGACAACATAACCAAATACCTGCCGCTCGCCGAGAGGATGCTTCTTGTGGAGGTCAGCCCGGACAACAGGATATTCAAGCACGAGAACGTGAGGAAGATGCTCAAGGGCATGTGGGAGGACTCCCTTGACATCGCGGACATCAGCGTGTACGACGCCAAGAGAATGGGCGAGAACAGGGGCGCAAGGGAAACCCCGGGCTACGCGCCCATCTTGAGGGAAATCAGGATGGACAGGGTCCGCGATCCGAACAAGGGAAAGCTGGCAGCCCTGCATCGCTAAAAATGAAAAAGGAAAAATTTATTGGTCTCTCCCGAAGTCAAACTTCTCGCGGTGGTCGTCCTTCTTGAGCGCCTGCGTGAGCTTCGCGAGGCGCTTGAGGATTATCTTCTGCTCCGCGGAAGCCACTATGCGACGGGCACGGTCAACCGCGTCCGGGTTCACGGACATGCTGGTTATCCCGAACTCCACGAGCTTCTCTGCGAATTCAGGGTAGACAGAGGGCGCCTGCCCGCACAGCGA
>JAKANX010000055.1 GCA_021823425.1 Microcaldota archaeon | reverse complement strand
TGATATACAATTCGACCAACATAACAGTCAGGAACCAGAACCTCCACCATAACGGCGAAAACATGGTGGTGATAAATTCCAGCAACATCGCGATGGAAAACATCACGGTGTCCAGCCCCATCTATTCCTACGGGCTTTTCGTGAGCTACAGCAGCAACGTTTCAATCAACAACCTCACCGTCTACAACGCCACGAACCTTTACGCCAGCCAAGCCAGCGGCATCAGGCTCACGAACGCCCGGGTATACAACGCCTCCAACATCCAGATTTCGTATTCTTCCGGGAACGAGCTATGCAATATAACCACGCTGAACGCCTCCAATACGAGCTGCAGCGTCTACCTTTACAAGATGAACGACAGCGTAGTCCGCAACGTCACCGCAATCGGCTCGTACTCGGGGTTCTGCCTGCTTTCCGACTCGTCCAACAACCTCGTTTCCGGCATAACCGCGCACGGCAATTCATACGCAGGAATATTCGTCTACACCTCCGTCTTCCCGATAAGCCCCTTCAACAACACTTTCTCGGACCTGCTCGCTTTTAATAACACGCTCTACGGGCTTTACCTGCTCACGACCTACAGCACGAACGTCACCAACCTGACGGCGTACAACAATTATGCGGGCGTTTACGTGTGGGGGCAGAACACTTCGTTCCCGTTGTCCGACTCCATAAGCCGGAGCATCATATACAACAACACCTACGGGGCGATTCTCAACAGGACGAACGACACGCTCTTCTACGACAACGTGTTCAACAACACCGTCAACGCGTACCCGTTCAATTCTACAATCGCGGGGTGGAACGCGGCCCTCTCGGCAGGCGCCAACATAATCAACGGCCCCATGATAGGCGGCAACTACTGGGGCGCCCCCGACGGCACCGGCTTCTCGGACGTGTGCGCGGACGCGAACGCGGACGGCATATGCGATTCCCCTTACGCAATTGACGAGAACAACAGCGACCTTTATCCTCTTGCAAACCCGTTCGCGGGCGTGCCCGGCGCACCTGCAATATTTATATCCAGTCCGCTGAATTCCACGTACAATTCATCCTCCGCGGACCTGAATTTCAGCGCGGGCAACGCGGCAATCTCAGCCTGCTGGTATTCCCTGGACGGGGCGGCGAACGTTTCCCTTCCGGGCTGCGCGAACACGTCCATTCCGTTTTCCAACGGTCCGCACACCCTGCAGGTGTACGCGAACGACACCTCAAACAACGTTAATTCCTCGTCGGTCTCGTTCGCGTCCGATTCAGCCGCGCCGCTCCTTGATGCGCAGGCCCCGTCCAATTCCCTGTATAATTACTCGTCAATTGGCCTCAACTTCACGGCAACCGATTCCGGCTCTGGAGTTTCCTCCTGTTGGTATTCCCTAGATTCGGCAGCGAACGTTTCCCTTTCAGGCTGCTCCAACACAACGTTAATCGTTTCGGACGGCTCACACACCCTCGAGCTATACGCGAACGACAGCGCCGGCAACCTCAATTCCACCTCCGTTTCATTCATAGTGGATTCCACAGCGCCGACAGTCGGAATCCAGAGCCCCGCGAACACGACCTATACGAATTCCTCCGTGCAGCTGGAATTCACAGCCACTGATTTAGGCACGGGAATCTCCTCCTGCCGGTATTCCCTTGACGGCGCGCCGGAAGTTGCGCTTCCCGGCTGCTCGAACACAACCCTTTCGCTTCCCAACGGAGCCCATTCAATATCAATATCCGCGCAGGACACGGCGGGAAGCACATCAACCTCTTCCGTGTCCTTCACCGTTAATTTCGTTTCAACGACAATCCATCTGGTGGTGAGGAACAAGGACCTCATGCCCATAACGCTGACCGGCGCGGTGCTCGACGGGTACGCCTATCCGTTCAGCCCGGCCCTCCAGTTCGCGCCCGCAGGCTCGTTGATAGTGTCAGTGAGCCTTCCTTACGCGATGTGCGATTATAAGGGCCAGATAGTGCAGATAACGAACGTGACGCTGATTTACACGCGCGGGCAGGTCGCAGGCCTTGCGCAGTCCAGCCCCGTCCCCTTGGTAATGCGCTGCTCCTAGGCACGGCTAAGCTTCTGAAAAACAAAAACAAGGGATTAATTAAAAGAAAAAATCACTGGATGAGGACGCCGTTCACAATCCCGTCCTGCCCGACGCGGTTGGTTACCTTCACCTTTCCGAGGTCGGTCTTGAGGATTGCTCCCTTTGTGATGATGTTTTCACGGGCGTAGTCCGGCCTGTGGGACTCCATTACGCCCAGGATTTTGGCCTTCTTCATGCCCTCCTTTGTGAGCACGTTCACGGAGCTTGCCTTCTTGAGCTTAATCTTGCCCTTGCCGCCCTTCATCTTCTCCGTGGATTTGACGGTCTTCTCGCCGACCTTGGTGGCCGTGAACCTCTTTCCGCCGTGGATGAGCTTCTTGTCCCTGAACTTGACCCTGCTTCCGCCCGTGCCGGACGAAACCTTCTTGGTCCTCGATTCATGATATTGTTCCATACACATATCCCCTTTTTCTTTGCAAAAGAAAAAGGGTCTGAGTGTTTCACCCCCAAAAAGAAAGCAAAACAACGACCCCTTCCTTCAAAGTTTGTGAATAATCCTAATCAGAAATTTCCTAGGATTAGCAGCATTTATATGATTAGTCATCTTTAAAAAGATTTATGCAGCTCATTCGGCTCTCCTCGCGGCTTGGCAAGCCCGCCCTGCTCGGGAAATGCAAGGAACTCGGAATCGCGGCCTTCTTGCCCTCGCTCATCGTGGCGGAGGAGCAGGCTGAGCTCGCCGCCGCACTCGCAAGAAGGAGCTTCGCGGGCAAAAGGAACATAGCCAAGACGATGGAACTGGAATTCTTGCTCTGGCTCTCCGGCGAAGGCGACTTGCGCAGCGCGCTAGCGAAGAACGACTTTTCCCCTTCGGATTTTTTCGCGGCGGTTTTCGGGAAAACCGGCAAAAAGGGCGCGCTCCGGGCGCTTGAGGCCAAGGAAAAGCCGCTCGCGCTGAGGGAAAAGGCAAGCGCGCTGGAGCTGGAAAAAGTCAGCCTCAGCCGCATTTCATGACGCGCAAACGATTATTAATTTTTCACGCGATATGGACGCATGCTCACTTATTCTTCCCTGCGCGACATACAGAAAAAAGAGTCCGAATCTCTTGAGCCCGTGCGCGTGGAAAAGGACTTCTATTCCCAGCTCAAGCAGTTCATAGAGTCCAGGAAGGCGGCGGCGCTCAAGAGCCCGTCCTTTTCCGAGATGAGGGAATTGGAGAACATACGCAAGGTCGCAAAGAGCATAATCGCAAAGCGCAGGGAGAAGCTCCTGATGCTCTCGGCGATTTCGGCCCAGGACTTGGAGGGCCTCGCGGACGAGGAGCAGCTCTTCCTCAAGGAGGTGAGGCGGATTACAGGGGACTCGTTCGGCCCGCTGGACACGATTTTCGAGGACCCCAAGGAGGAGGCGGTGCACCGCACGAAGGTAAAAATCGTGAAAACGATAGAGGCTTATAAAGGTTTCGATAATAATATCTATGGACCGTACAGGGAAGGCGAGGAGATACTCCTTCCCGAGGAGGAGGCCGAATGGCTCCTCAAGAGCAAGATGGCGGAGCACATCTACTAATTAAGTGCGATTCCAGGTGATTCAGAATGAAATATCCAAAAGAGGTCAGGACGTACTGCCCGAACTGCAATTCCCACCAGCCTTTCAAGGCTAGGCTTGCGAGCAAGGGCCGCGCCAGGAGCATGGCGATAGGAAACAGGAAGCACGAGCGCTCCCTGCTGGGCCACGGAGGTAAGGTGGCAGGCGAAAAGACGGTCAAGAAGCAGGGAAAGAGGCAGAAGGTAATGCTTGAGTGCCAGACGTGCAAGAAGAAGCAGGAGCGCGTCGTCGGCGGAAGGACGAAGAAGAAGCTCGAAGTCAAGGCGTGATTACAATGGCTAAATTCATCATAGTGAAGTGCAAGTGCGGAAACGAGCAGAAGGTGTTCGGCGCCCCGGCGATGAGCGTGAAGTGCAGGGTGTGCAACGAGCTGCTCGCGACAGCCACAGGGGGAAAGGCGGCCCTTTCCGGCAAGTACGTCAAGGACGCCGAGTGATTTGGTGGCAGACATACCGATACCCGAGGAAAACGAGCTCGTGCTCGCGACGGTGCGCAAGATAATGCCCTACGGCGCGTTCTGCGTGCTCACCGAGTACAACAACCTGGAAGCTTTCCTCCACGTGTCGGAAGTAGCCTCGCGCTGGATAAAGAACATACACGAGTTCATTTCCGAGAACGACAAGCTCGTCGTCAAAGTATTGCGCGTGGACCGCGAGAAGGGCCAGATAGACGTCTCCCTGAGGAGGGTGAACGAGGAGGAGAAGCGCAACAAGCTCGAATCCGTGAAGAGGGGCGCGCGCTCGGAAAAGCTCCTGCAGCTGGCGCTCGCGAAAGCGAAAACGCCCATGAAAGTCCCGGAGCTCTCCCTCAAGCTGGAAGAAGTCTACGGGGAGGCGTACGCGGCCCTCGAGGAGGCGCTGGAGAACGACGACGCCCTCAAGGACGTCCAGATTCCCGACGAGCTCAAGAAGGAAATCATAGACATCGTGCGCAAGAGCATAAAGAAGGCGCGCGTCTCCGTTAGCGCCGAGCTGTCGCTCAGGTGCTTCGGCCCCGACGGAATGGAGCACGTGAAGAAGGCGCTCTCCGTGAGCGACCCGGACGCGACGATACTCTATTTGGGCGCCCCCCGGTACAAGCTTGAAGTGTTCTCCGCCGACTACAAGGACGCGAACAAGAAGCTCGAGAAGATAATCGAGAAGATACGCGGCGCGGTCGGCAAGGACTGCGTCCTTGAATACAAGGCCGAGGAGTAGCCTGATGAAAAGGATGCGCAGGTGCAGGCCGTGCGGCACCTACACTTTAAAAGAACTCCATTGCAATTTATTAACAGCGTCAGCGCATCCTGCGCCCTTCAATCCGGAGGACCCGCACGCGGCGCAGAGAAGGAAGGCCAAAGGCTTGTCGTGATTCCATGATGGAAACCCTAATCGTCGAAAAAAGGAAGGCCAAGCTCAAGAACCCCATCCTAGTTACCGGGCTGCCGGGAATCGGCCTCGTTGGCCAGGTCGTGTGCAAGTACCTCATCACGAAGATGGGCGGCAAGAAGCTCGCGGACGTCTATTCGCCGCACTTCCCGCACCAGGTCCTCATGACCAAGAAGGGCGCGATTCGCCCGATAAAGAACATGATTTTCACCATCAAGGCCGGAAAGCGCGACATCATACTCCTCGTAGGGGACGTGCAGGCCATCACCTCCGAAGGCCAGTACGAGGTCGCGGGCAAGCTCCTGGATTACGCATACAGCCTCGGCGCAAGGGACGTGGTGTCCATCGGCGGGTACAGCACAGGAAAGCTCAGCGACAAGAGGAAAGTGTTCGGAGTCGTGACGCACAAGCACCTCGTGACGGACCTCAAGAAGGTCGGCGTAGTCTTCGGCGAGGCAAAGGGCGCGATTGTGGGCGCAGCAGGCCTGCTCCCGGCCCTCGCGAAAATCAAGGGCATGAAGGGGATATGCATAATGGGCGAGACGCACGGAAGCTACGTGGACGCGGTTTCCGCAAGGAACGTGATAAACGTCCTGGAAAAGCTCCTGGGCTTCACCGTGGACCTCTCGGACCTTGAAAAGCAGGCCAAGGAGGGCGAGAAGATAATCAAGAAGATAGAGGAGGAAGTGCAGAAGCAGACAATCGCTCCGTACCAGTCCGAGAAGAAGGACGTTTCATACATACGCTAGCTTACTAACGCGCCCGGCGCGGCGCAAGAGAGGTGGTGTGGGATGAGAGGCCAGCTATCGGCAGAGATGATAATCCTGGTCGCCGTCGTTCTGGCGGTGGTCGCGATTGTCGCCCTCAGCATGACCAAGGCGGCGAACAGCACTAGTGCCGCGGTGGACAACCAGAGCCAGCACATCGCCGAGCGAACAGGCGAGATAGTGAACAACTTTTCGGCCCCCGCAACCGTAATTCCGGCCCCGGGCCCCGCGGAACTTAGCGCAAAATAGCCGCAGGCTGGTAAAATGAATGTGCGCAAAGGCCAGCTCACGGCAGAATATCTGTTCCTCGCGCTCGTTTCGCTCGCACTAATCGCAATTTCGCTGGGCGCGCTCTCCAAAATCCAGGATGCGGGGAAACGCGTCTCGCATTTGGAACTCTTCAAGTCCTCGTCGCTGGACATATACAACGCAGGGGAAGAGGTGTGCGCGATGGGCTCCGGGAACACGATGAGGCTGAAAATAAGCGAGAACGTTTCCATATCCCGGGGAGAAGGAGGCCGGACCGTATTCTCCAACCAAATCCTGAACGTTTCCGTGCCCAAGAAAACGCTGTGCGAATACTCGGGCTACGAGGCGCTCTCAGGCAGCGAGATAACGGTCGCGAACGAGGGCGGCACGATAACGCTCTCGCCGGCGTGAATCGATTGCGGATTACTTCTCGGCCTTCGGCGCGAGCGGCCGGTCCTGGTGCACGTACTTGCTGGTCGGCATGAAATCGTACCCCTTGCTCGCCTTCCTGTTCAGCCGAAAGAACGAGAGCTGCGCGATTTTCATTCCCGCGTGCAGGTAGACGCTGTTCGGGTTCACCGAATATATTTCAAGGGTGAGCGCGCTCGGCTCCTTTGCCCCGAACCCGGCATGTATTATCCCAGCCGTCATGTGCACCATTATGCCGAGCCTTCCGAGGCTGGACCTTCCCTCTATCTGCGCAGAAACGCTGTCCGAGAGCGATATCCTCTCGAACGTCG
>JAKANX010000054.1 GCA_021823425.1 Microcaldota archaeon | reverse complement strand
GAAGGGCATCTCCACTTACATTACCGTAACGGGCTTCAAGGGCAAGAACAGCGACGTTTCCTGGTCAAGCCAGGACGCCGCCGTCGCCACTGTGGGCCCCACTAGCGGCGCGACCGTTATCGCAAAGGCAATCAGCCCTGGCCAGACCACGCTCGTCGCAACTGACAACGGCGCGAGCCCGCCGTGCAGCACGTACATAAAGATAAACGTCTCGGGCACGCAGCCTCCCGCAGCCAGCACCAACCCGGTCATAATTACAACCGTGCTCGCAGGAATAGGGGGCAACGTGCACCTGACGGTGACAAACGCTGGGGCGAGCCCGGTCACAGTGAAGGCAGTGACAATAGCGAACGAAACGCACCAGGTTGACTGGCCGCTCGCGCCCCACGACCAAGCCGAGCTGATAGTTTCAGGCGCGTGCATGGGCAAGAACGGGACCCTGAGCCTTGGAAGCGCGCGCTTCAGCTACCTTGACGCAGGGGTCGCAAAAACAGGGACGCAGGACAACGTGAGGGTGGACTGCGGCTACGCCTACAACTACTAGCCCCCTTCAGCCTATTCAATAATCCAGCCTTCCGAAATTACCTCGTCCATCCTGATGTCGGACTTGGTCGCAGGCAGCCTGTCCTCCACCTGCCACTCGAAGCATACCCCGATGGCGAAGCAGTCGTGCGCAGCAAGATATTTGTCGTAGTATCCCTTTCCGAATCCCAGCCTGTATTTCCTCAGGTCAAATGCGAGCCCTGGCACCACCAGCAGCCCGGGCGCGGCAATCTCCCCTTGCGGAGGCTCGGGTATTCCCATGGGCCCTTCCCCCAAATCGTCCATGGAGTCAACCGCGTAAAATTCAATCCGTTCCGGGAAAACCCTCGGAAGGCACACTGTTTTGCCGAGCCTGAACGACCTTTCAATCGCGGGCTTGACGTCCAGCTCGCCCCTGAGCGGATAATAGAACCCCACGCTTTCTGCACTCAGGAATTTCTCGTTCCCGAAAAGGTTTTTCAAAACCTCTAGGCTCCCCCGCTCGGCTTCCTTTTCCGTGACCGAGGCGCGCCTCGCGAGCATCCTTTTCCGTATCCCGTCCTTGCTATCCATCCGAATCAATCCTGAAGCGCAGAAGCGCCGCAATCCCGCCCAGCCCTTTCAATTCCTGCCCCGGGTCCGCTTCCGAGGAAAACACCACCACCACGGCGCTCTTTTCCGCCTCCTCTGCGAGCGCCTCGGCCTTCTTGCCGTTCCTGAGCAATTCGTCGAGCACCATCACGGTTTCAGCTGCCCCGGACGAGAGCGCCCGCTCCACCTCCGCAAACCCGTACGCCGCGAGCCCGTCCTCCTTGTTTATGTGCATCATTATCTTTCCGACGAGCTCGGCCTCCTTCTCTATGCGCGCCTCGCCGATTAGCTTTCCCACTATCCCTTTCTTGAGCAACTCGTTCACTCCGTTGCGCTCCGCGTAGCTGACGCTCTCGAAGCTCGCGCGCCTTAGCAGCGCGGGCTCCTTCTTCTCCAGATATTTTCTGAAATTATCCTTCTCGAACCCCGGGCCCGCGATTATGTAGCGCTCCTCCCGCATTCCCATCTCCTTGGCGATTTCCGCGTAATAGCCCAGCCTCTTCTCCTCGAACTTCTCGTCGCGCTTGCGCGCCTCGCTGTAGAACTCGGGCCCGTATTCAACCCCGTAGCCCATCACGAGCGCCGTGAGCGCCTTTTCGTCGTCCATCACTATTATGCGCACTTTCGGCCTCTTGGCCTCCCTTTCCGCGTCCTTGAGCCTCTTTATGTGGTGCGCCATCCATTTCTTTATTATCGTGATTTTTTCGCCCTTTTCCGCGTCAAGGGTGTGGTACTTGCCCCTCTGCACGAACTCCTCGGGCTCGCCCTGCACTATCTTTCCCGTGAGGCGCAGCTTGTTCGCGTACTTTGCGAACTCCACTTTCTCCACCTCTATGCGTATGAAGACCGGCTTCTTCTCCTCCTTTTCCCCTAGCTTCACGCTCCTGAACGTCCTTGCTTCCGCGAAATCCCCCGGTTCCACTATCCTTTCCAGGTGCCACAAGTCGTCGAGCGTTTCCGGAACGAGCCTGGCCTCGCCCGTCTTCCTGTCTATTCCGAGAATCCGCATGAGGGGAATTTGGGAAACCCTTTTTATAAAACGAGCGCCGGCCGCGGGATATGCTTTTTAACAACCTGCCCGAAAAGGGGTGCATGGTTTCACGCATTGAGTTCGTGGAGTGCGCAAACGAGCGCGGCGAATGGGACGGCACCGTGGTCCCGGACCCCCAGCGCTACTCCATAGTGGAGGAGAACGGCGAGAAGCTGCTCCTCGACAGCGTTGAAGGCAGGAAAATTAGCGCCGACGAGCTCGTGCAGGAAATGGAGCGCGTCCGCAACCCGATGGTGCTCAGGAATTTTTCCTCGAAAATCCCGGGCGAGGAGGGGCTTGCAAAATACGTGGATGCGCGCAGGAGGAAAATACCTGACTCAATGGAAAAGGAATACGTTATGAACGAGGACGACCAGGGGGAGAAATTCCTCGCGGACGCGTACCTGATGGGCGCAAAGGAAAAGGGGATGAAATGCGCGTTCGCCACCCTTGACTTCCGCGGATTCACCGAACTGGGCCAGACCCTTCCGGGCGAGCAGCTGAGCCTCATCGCGTCCGTTTTTGCGCGCGAGTCCGGAATGCTCGCGGACATGTGCGGCGGCTTCGTGCTAAAATACATGGGCGACGGCGTAGTCGCCTATTTCACGGGCCCGAACGTCATCGGAATGTCAAGGAACGCGCTTTTCTACGGCCACGCGCTAAAGAGCCTGATAATTGGCGCGATAAACCCCGCGCTCGCGGAAAAGGGGATTCCCGCGCTCAAGTTCGGGATAGCGTGCGAATGCGGCCCCGTCGGAGTTGCGCGCATAGGGAGCTGGTACAGCAGGCTCCACCACGACTTGATAGGCGCGCCGCTGAGCATGACCTTCCGCATACAGGCGCTGAGCAGGGAGAACGACGTGCTGGTGGGCGAGGAGATGGCGTCCTGCCTTCCCAAGGAATGGAAATCGCGCATTTCCGAAATCCCGGTCCCGGACGGATGGGGCTTGCGCAAGGCCGAGCCCCAAAGCCCCGCGGAGGGCGCGAAAAAGGCCGAGGGCGAATACAAGAGGAAGAACAGCGTGCTCGGGAAGCTCGGGCTGCTCCAGAAGCCGGAAGCGAAAAAGCCCGGATTCCGGGTTTTTCGGCTCTAGCGCGAATGTTTATTATTTTTCCCGCTTTTCTCTAACCATGCGATGCATACTCGGAGGCACCTTCAACATAATACACGAGGGCCACATGAGGCTGTTCAAGGCCGCGCTCGCCTTTGATGAAATACGCATCGGGCTCACGAGCGACTCCTACGCCAAGCAATCCAAGGCCTACCCTTTCGCCCCATACGCGAAACGGAAAAGGAACCTCGAGCTCTGCCTCGCCGCCATGTTCAAAAAAGCCAAGTCGAGCCGGAAATTCGAGATAATCCAGATAGACGACAAGTACGGGTTCGCCCCGAACACGGACGCTGACGCGATAATCGTATCGTCGGAGACCGAGCACAACGCGGTCGCGATAAACCGCCTGAGGGAATTCAACTTCCGCAAGCCCCTGAACGTAATCTCGGTGCCGGTCGCCTACGCGCAGGATTACATGAAGATTTCCTCGCGCAGGATAAAGGAGGGAAAAATAACCGCGCAGGGCAAGAGGCTCAAGCCGATAGTGTTCGCCCTCGGGACGCTGAACCCGAGCAAGAAGCAGGGGCTGGAAAAGGCCGCGAAAAAGCTTTTCAGGAACTTCCGGGTGAAGGCGCTCAAGGTCTCCTCGGGGATAAGCGAGCAGCCGTTCGACGAGGAGACCGTGCAGGGCGCGATAACCCGCGCCAAGTCGGCGTACTACGCGACGAACGCGGATTTCGGAATCGGCTTCGAGAGCGGCATCTTCAAAATGGGCGAAAACAACATGCATGATATTGCATTATGCGCGATATTTGACGGCGAGACTGTTAGTTTGGGCAACAGCATGGGCTTCCAGATGCCCCCTGCCGTCTTCGGCCTGCTCAAGGCGCACAAGGACCTCGGCTCGGTGATGGAAGAGCTTTCCGGAATTTCCAAAATCGGATACAAGAAGGGCGCGATACACTACCTTTCAGCGGGCCTGCTGGACCGCCAGATGATGAACGAGCAGGCGTTCCTGTGCGCGATGATTCCCCGCATTAGCGAATCAAAGAACATATTCCGCTATTTCTAGGAAAATCAGCGCTTTCCAGCCATGTTTTCCAAGAGCCCCAAGTCCCGCGCAAGCCCCTTGAGCTTCCCGCGCTCCACGAGGAAGTTCCGCCCATTCACGGCTATTTCCCCCCAGCCGTCCAGCCTCATTGCCAGCTCCAGCCCGAGCGCCCCCTCCTTCCTTAGCTGCGCGGCCGCTTTCGCGGTAATAATCCCGTAATCCGCGAGCTTGATTATCGCCGCGTTCCCGGTCTTTTCATCCAACGCGAACGAGCGCACAATCGCCCTTGAGATTTCCGCCCCCTCCTCTTCCCGTTCCTCCTCGCATATTGTTATGAAACCGTTTCCCATGCCTAAAGCCCCGTTAATTTCATCCAGCACAGCACCGCGGCCATGCTTATTCCCACGCTTGCCACTCCAGCTATGGTGAATTCCCTGAAAGGGAGCGTCCCGCCCTCCTTTTCGGCCGCCTGCATCACGATTATGTTGCTCGCAGCCCCTAAATAAGTGATTCCCCCCGCGAGCGTGCTTCCCGCAGCAAGAAGCGCGAGCGTCTGGGCGCCCGCGCCGGTGCCGAGCGCCTTCACGTACAGTATCACAAACGGCACGTTGGAGAGCACCTGCGAGAGCAATATGCTGGATGCGAGCACCATGTTCGGCTCGGCGAGCGCGCCAACTGACGGGAGGAACTGCTGGAAAATCCCGGAATCCCACACGGCGCGCATGAGCACGAACATCCCCGCGAAAAAAGCGAGCGTCCCGTAATCCGCCTTCAGCGCGTTCGATGGCTTGCGTGAAAGCAGCACCGCGATTGCCGCGCCTGCTAGCGCAATCCAGAAAAGCCCGAACCTCGGAATCGCGTCCCAGAATCCGGAGAGCGCCCGGACCGCGGAGAGAGCGACGACGCCCTGGAAACCTGCCCGCGCGGCCCAGTAGTCCCCCTTCCTCTCCTCATGGTCCTCGTCAAATGTTTTCAGCTTCCCGAGTTCCGGGAACATAACCCAAAGAAGCGCGGCAAGGCCCGCAAGGGAAACGAGCGTGGGCACCAGCAGATATTTCGCGAACACCTCGAAAGGCTCGCCGATTCCCTGCTGGGACGCGATGATGAAATTCTGGGGATTTCCTATGGGGCTCGCTACGCTTCCCACGGTGACAGCGACAGCAACAGCGACAACGAGCGGGGTGGCGCCTATTTTGCTCCTGCGCGCCAGCGCAAAAGCGAGCGGCACCCTATTATCGCGACCGTGTCGTTGAGCAGGAACGCGGCGCCAAGCCCTATTGCGAACACGAACGCGAGCAGCACGGCCTGCGGAGCGGAAAACCGCCTCAGGACCTTGTATCCGAGGTGCTTCAGGTAGCCGCTCTCCACTAGCATGGAAGCGAGCACGAACATGCCGAAAAGGAACAGCATCACGCCCCAGTCAATTGATGAAACAGCGTCCTGCGCGGGAAATCCGAAAGCGAGCACGAGCAGCGCGCCGCCTAGCATCGCCTGCCACGGCTTCACGAACCCAATCCGCTCCTTGAAAGTAATCAGAATGGCTACTGCAGCCAGCACCGCGACCGGAATGAAATTGGCCAAGCTCTCACTTGCCTTCCTGCTTCGGTGCTTCGGGCTGCTGCGTTTGCTGCGCCTGCACCGCCCGGGCATTTGCAGCCGCCTTGGCCGCGGCCTGCCCCCTTTTCACGATGAAATAGCCGTACGCCTGAAGCGCGATTGTCGCGATTCCGAGGAGCACCATCGCAGATTCCGCAAGGTTCACGAACGTCCTGCTTCCGAGGCTGAGGAAAAGCCCGTTCGACTTCAAAAGGAAATGGTAGAGCGAGAATGCGAAGGCCACGTACGCGAGCCTCTGTATGTCCTTCCAGTCCTTGAGGTTTTTCACCGCCCAGTCAGTGGACGTTGCCGCAAGCAGCGTGAAAATCACGAACGCAACGATGGCGAACGGGCCCGACGGCGCGGCAATGACGCTGTTGAGGTCAAAATTGTAGCCCATCGCGAACGAGAGCGCCACGTGCGCGAGCACGAAAACGAAGGACGCGAGCCCGATTGCCCTCCTGTGCGCGAGAAGCGGCGCGAACACCTGGGGGGAAACGAGCGCGAGCGGCCCCATCGCGAGCGAGATGCACAGCAGCATGAAGCCCGATAGCGCGAGGAACCTCGTGAAGTCTATGTAGGGCGGCAGCGGGAACAGCGCGTTGTACGCTGCAAAGCCGGTTATCGCGGCAGCGACCAGCAGCCAGAGGAAGCTTCCCCTGTCCATCAGTCATCGCCCCCGAATCCCCCCGGCCCGGACGGGATGTTGGAATTGTTCGTGACGTTGGCTATCGCCGCGGCGCCCACCTGCTGCCCCAGCGTCCCGACGGTGTATGCCTGCAGCCACGAATCGGCTGTGGCGGAGTGGCTTCTCCCCCCCGTGCCCGGTATGTTGTAATATGCGGCAGTGCCGTTGGTTCCGCAATATGGCACGTAAACCGAGCCTCCGGGGTGGTTGGCGAAACCCGTCAAGTCAAGAACCCGTTCGTTTATCACCATC
>JAKANX010000053.1 GCA_021823425.1 Microcaldota archaeon | reverse complement strand
CGGTGATGGGCAGGATTGCAGGCCTGTGAGCTAAAGGCTCTTCCTGTACTCGGAGTATTCGGCGAGCTTCTTGAGCGCCTTCACGGCCGAGAGCGGGTTGCTGTAGGTGGGAACGCCGTTGCCCTCGAGCGTACGCCTCTGCCTTTCCGTGTAGGCTCCTCCCATCGCCACCACCGCGATGGGCTTGCGGCGGTCGTCGGAAGCGCGAATGAGCGTCTTGAGCAGCCTCTCGTCAATCGGCGGGACCTGGAACAGCACGTCTATTATCACCGCGTCTATCGCGTCGTCCTGCATGAAAGCCTCGATTGCTGCGGCGTATTTCTCCACGCCGGCATCCGCAATAAGGTCAAGCGGGTTGCCCGGGGTCCCATAAGGCGGAAGGATGGATTTTGCGGCCTTGAATGTTTTTGGGCCGAGAAGGGCCAGCTCCATTCCCTCGCGCTCTGCCGCGTCCGCGGTCAAAACCCCTATTCCGCCCCCGTTCGTTATCACGCCGAGGCGCTTTCCGCTTGGCAGCGGCTGCTCGAATATCTTCACGAAATCGAAAAGCTCCTCCAGGCTCTCGGCCTCCACCACTTTGGCCTGCCTGAACGCTGCCTTGTAGGCGAGGTAGTTGCCCGCGAGGTTTCCCGTGTGCGAGCGCGCGGCCTCGCCGGACCTGCCCCCCCTTCCTGCCTTGAGGACTATTATGGGCTTGCGGCGGTTGGCCTTTTTCAGCGCCTCGAAGAGCCTGCGGCCCTCCTTCGCGCCCTCAAGATAGAGTATTATGGATTTTGTCTTGGGGTCGCCCTCCAAGTATTCCAGGAAATCCGCCTCGTTGAGCAGCGCGCCGTTCCCGTAGGAGATGAATTTGGAAATTCCGAGGCCGTAGCTTGCGGCAAGGTCCACTATAGTGCTTCCCACCCCGCCGCTCTGCGTCACGAACGCGATTGAGCCGGGCGGCGGGCGCTGGAACTTGTAGAAGGGCATGAATATGCTGTCTATGCGCGTGTGCGGGTTCAGGACTCCGAGGCAGTTGGGGCCGATTAGCGCGATTTCGTTCCTGCCGCAGATTGCGGCTATTTGGTTTTCCAAATCCCTGTTTCCAACCTCGCCGAAGCCGCCCGAAAGAAGGACTACGCCCTTGATTCCCTTTTTCGCGCACTGCTGTAGAATCTGGGGCGCGGTCTGGGCAGGGGTCGCGATTATCGCGCAGTCCACGTTTTCCCTTATCGCGAGCACGTCAGGATAGCAGGCTAGGTTCAGCAGGGCCTTGTGCTTGGGATTCACAGGGAAAATCCTTCCCCCGTAGCCGCCGTCCGTGAAATTCTTCAATATTACGGTGCCGAGCTTTTCCGGGTTGTCGCTCGCGCCGATTATCGCGACGCTGCGGGCGCCGAATATGCAATCCAGGTTGCGCAGGGGCTTGAACCTGGGCGGGTTTTGAGTTGGCTGTTTCATTTGCTGAGGGGGTTTTTGCGCAACGGGTTCCCTTTGCTGCGCTTGTTTCTGTTGCACGTTTCTCTGCGGCTGCGCGCTCCTCTGCTGCGGGCGCCTCGTTTCCTGCGCAGCGCGCTGGGCGCGCGAGCGGGGCGCGGATTGGCGGGGAACTTTCCCTCCGAGTTCGCGCAGCGCGTCCGAGGCGACCCACCGGGCTGCGGGCGAGTCAATCTTGTATATTTCCTCCGCCGACAATATGGCCTCCTTGCGCAGCTCCGGGCTGCGCTTGCCTATCTGGCGGAGCGCCCAATTGACCGCCTTTTTCACGAAATTGCGCTCGTCGCGCGCCTCGCGCCTTATCACTTCCAGGAAAATGCCGAATTTCGCCCCGTCGGCCTTCTTGTCGTGCACCGCGAGCGCGGCCATGAGCGCGAACGCCGCGCGCTTCACGTACTCCTCCTTCCTTCCGGCCCACTCGTACGCCTTCTGGTAAGCGAACCGCGTCTTGTCAAATAAATTGGAGCACGCCTGGTCGCACACGTCCCACGAGTTGAAATCTGACGCCCACTTCTCCATCTGGGATTCCGTTACCTTGGACGGCTCGTCCACCATGGACGCGAGGATTCTCGCCTCGTGCAGACCGGAGCCCCAGAGCTTGAGTGCGAGCGCGTGGTCCTTTCCCGCGGATTTCGCAATCTCCCGCAGCGCGGGAATGGATACGCCGAGCGTGTTCTCCGGGCTTATCCCGAAGCGGGCCATTCCCGCGGCGTTCTGGGGGTTCCGCATTGCTTTGAGCCTTGAGATTATTTCTTCGTATTTCATGAAAACCAAACTTTTCTTTTTTTATTATTTCATTATTCTCGCGTCCACTATGTCGTATCCGTTGGAATCGAATATCACGGGGTTCAGGTCCAGCTCCTTGACGTCCTCCTTTTCCATCATCCTGCACGTGGAGAGCATCAGCTCCTTCAATCCGGCGACGTTTATACCCTTCTGGCCGCGCGCCCCTTCTATTAGCGGGTGGCTCTTGAGCTCGTCTATCATGTCCTCAACGTCTTTTTCGGAAATGGGGCACAGGCGCGCGGAGATGTCCCTGAATATTTCAACATACACCCCGCCGAGCCCGAGTATTATCATGTGCCCGAACTGGGAATCCTTCTTGCCCCCGATTATGAGCTCAATTCCCTTGCGGGCCATCTTCTGCACGAGCACTCCGCGTATAGGCTTCCCGTTTCCGGTCGCCAGCCTCGCGTTCTCCATAATCTCGTCGTACGCGAGCGAGAGGGACTGGTCGTTCTTCAATCCTATTTTCACACCCCCCACGTCGGTCTTGTGCGAAATCTCGTCCGAGATGATTTTGAGCGCGACCGGGTATCCGAGGGATTTCGCAATCAGGTGCGCCTCGGTCTTGGTCCTTGCCCACCCGTACGGGAGAAGGCGGAACCTGTGCCTTTTCAGCAGTTCAAAGTCCTCCAGCATGCCCATGCGCATCTTTCCTCTACTAGGTTTTAAGTCCTTTTTACGCGCGAGGCGGCGCCACTTATTTCAAAAACCAGCCCCTTTATCGGGTAAACCGTGAGTATGCTCCCCATAAGCGCGAGCGTGCCCTTTGTTCCGGGCGGGTTTTTCACTTCCCTTGTTCTCGCGTTCACTATCAGGGCCGAGATTATGCGCAGCGCGCCAGCAATGATGAACAGCGCGTAGAACGAATTTATGGACTGCTGGCCCAGATAGGAGAGGATGATGCCGCCGGCCGCGGTTCCGAGCAGCGTGCCTGTTCCCAGAAGAAGGTACGCGTGGCCAGTCGCCTTTATGCGCTCCTCGGGTTTCGTTATGTCGAAAAGGTAGTTGAGGTAGGACACCATGACGCCGGACCCGATGATGCCGGCGAACGAGTAGGAAAGGAGCGCCTGTAGCGGGGACTGGACCAGGACGGTTATGAATATCGAGAGGGAGTTGAGCGCGACAGCAGAAACTAGGACCTTTTTCGTCCCGTATTTCTCAATCAGCCTGCCCCAGTGCGGGGCCGCGAGAACGTAAAATATCATGCTTGCCATGAGCGCCGCGGAAAACGAGAGATAGTCGAATTTCAGCATTTCCAACAGATAAACTGGGAGGTAGTTTCCGGCTATGTTGACTGTGAAAAAGATCAGGAAAAGCAGCACCGCGTAATCCTTCGCCTCCTTCCCTGCCTCGGGCTCCTTCCTCGCTTTCGGGTTCGGGTCCCAGTGCAGCTCAAGGAAATGGGAGCCCGCGAGCCTTGTAACAAAAGCGATTGCAAAGAGCGCGGAAAATCCGAGGAGCACGTCGGCTTTCATCGAGTCGAGGTAAAAACCTGCGAAAAGCAGCGTTAGCACGCCCACGAAATAAATCATGCGGTTGCGGTGGCCGAACCAGCTCGCCCTGGTCTTTTCCGGGACCACGTCGCCCATGAGCGCGACCCACGCGGGGTTCGGGACGCCGCCGAAGAAGAATATAAGTGCCGCTAGTGCAACCAAGCCGGTGTTCGCGAACTGGGGCCCGAGCGGCTTGGCGTAGAATGCGAGGAAAGAGAGGAGAAGCCACATGAGAGCCTGCGCTGCTACGCCCCATACTAAAATCTTCTTGCGCTCCCAGCCCAAATCCGAAAAATGCGAGCCGATTTTCTGCGAAACCCCGTCAAGGAATGGAGGGACCGCGTTCAGGGCGCCTATAACCATTATCGGCGCGCCAAGCGCGAGCGCGAACGGCGTGAGGAAGGAAACTCCTGCCTGCGTCATCACGGACCAGAGCGAGCCGTCTATTATGGAATAGCGCATCGTGGCTTCCCGGCGCGTTTTTTCATCGTCCTGCATAGGCGTTTAATTTGTTCCATGCAAATAAAACATTATGCGCGCGCGGAGCCCGAATGTCTTGGTGTGGACGAGCACGAACAGGTGCAACCTATGCTGCAAATTCTGCTTCGGAAGGGAGAGGAGGGAGGAGTTCGGCACCAGCGAGGCCAAGGAAATGATTTCGGAATTGAAAAGGGGCGGCGTGAGGCATTTGGTGTTCTCCGGGGGCGAGCCGCTCATGAGGAAGGACATTTACCTCCTTGCTGCACACGCGAAAAAATGCGGGCTGCGAACCATTCTGCACACGAACGGGATTTTGGTCAACAGGCGGAACGCGGCGAGGATTGCCCGGTCGTTTGACGTGGTGAATCTCCCGGTGGACGGCGCAAGCGAGAAGGCGAACAGGAAAATGGGAAGGGGGAGCCTGAGGCATACGCTGGAGGTGCTGGACCTGCTCTCTGGAAAGACTAACGTGACGGTGTCCACGGTCGCGACAAGGATGAATGCGAAGGAGATTGCGGGAATCGCGAGGCTGCTTGAGGGGAGGAAAATATCCAAGTGGAGGGTGTTCAAGTTTGACCCCAATCTCGGCGCTGCCCTGAAAAACAGGAGGATGTTCGAAATCAGCGGGCGCGAGTTCGCCTCGCTCAGGAAAAGGGCAGGGGGAGCGCAGTTCATTTCGCCCGGGGGGGAATTCGGGAGGAGCTACCGGCTGGTCGCGAGCGACGGGAACATCGGCGATTAGTATAAAAAGCGGGGCTGCGAGAATACCCCGGTGAGAAATTGGTAGGAACAGGCACGATAATCGCGCTTGCCGTGTCCGTCGTGGCCGCGGTGGCGCTCTACAAGGTCTTGCAGAAGCTCATGCCGCTCGTCTTCAACGGGCTGCTGGGAATAGCCGCGTTCTGGATACTCAACATACTCGGCTTGCTCAACGTCCCGATAGACGTATGGACGTTCCTGATAGCCGCAATCGGCGGCGTGTTCGGGGTGGCCGCGGTCGTGCTGCTGACATTTTTCGGAGTCGCGCTTTGAAGTGATTTTATGACCATGCATCTGAATTGCCTAGGGGCCAGTGGGGAGGTCGGAAGGAGCGCGTTCGTGCTCCAGACCGACAGGAGGGTTTTGCTGGACTACGGAGTCAAGATTTTCGACGAGGCTGGCAAGCCCAGCTACCCGCTCAAATTGGAGGGGGTGAAGCTGGACGCGGCGTTCATAAGCCACGCGCACTTGGACCACTCGGGGTTCGTGCCGAACATATATACGTTCTCCAAGATTCCGTGGTACGGGACCCCGCCCACGTACGACATAGCGGACGTGCTGTGGAAGGACAGCATGAAGATACAGGGCGACGAGCTTCCGTGGGGGAACGCGCATTACAAGAAGGCGCTCAAGTACTGGCACCCGCTCATGTACAACCACGCGGTGAGCGTGGGCGAGACGAGCTTCGAGTACAGGGACGCGGGCCACATAATAGGCGCTGCGATGATTGACGTGCACTACAAGGGGAAGCGGCTGCTCTATTCAGGAGACTTCAAGATGGAAAAGACCCGGCTGCACGAGGGCGCCAAGAGGGTGAAGGGCGAGGTGGACGCGCTCGTGATTGAGAGCACGTACGCGGACCGCGAGCACCCGGACCGGGCTGAGCTGGAAAAGAAGTTCGCGGACGAGGTCTACGAGACGATAAACGAGGGGGGGAGCGTGCTTTGCCCGGCGTTCGCGGTAGGCCGTTCGCAGGAGCTGATACGAATTATACGCGCATACCACAAGGACGCGCCCATCTACCTTGACGGGATGTCCAAGGAGGTCGCGCGCATATACATGAAGTACAGGAAGTACCTCGCGGACTACGAGGGATTCATGGAGGACATGGAGAGCATCACGCTGGTGGAGAGCATACAGGACCGCAAGAACGCGACCGAGGGGGGGAGCGTGATAGTTTCCACCGCCGGAATGATGGAGGGAGGGCCAGCGGTGAATTACGTGAAGTACCTGAACAGGGACTCCAAGATAATATTCACGGGCTACTGCGTGGAGGGCACGAACGGGTGGCTGCTCCAGAACAAGGGCCAGCTCAGGGTGGACAACAACCTCCTCGAAGTCGAACTGCCCGTGGAGTATTTCGATTTCTCGGCGCACGCGGGCAAGGGCGACCTGATGAAGCTGGTGAAGGACTGCAACCCGGAAAAGATTGCGTGCGTGCACGGGGACAAGTCCCGCAGCGAGAACTTCGCCGAGGAGCTAAAGGGCATGGGCTACGACGCGGTGGCCCCGAAATTGGGGGACAAGCTGAGCTTCCAGTGAAAGCTGAAAATCAAGGTTGAAAAGAAAAGGATTACTGGATGTCTTCGCCGTCGCCTGCGTCCTCGCCTGCTTCGGCCGCCTCTTCGGGCGCCTTCTCCGCAGGCGCCGCGGGAGCGCTCGCCTCTCCGGCCACTTCGGCTGTCGCGGAGCTCCTTCCGACGCCTGTAATCCTTATCTTCACGGTCTGGCCCTGGCTCGCGCCTTTTACGAAAATCACGAATCCGTCCTTCTTGGCGATCCCGTCGCCCTTG
>JAKANX010000052.1 GCA_021823425.1 Microcaldota archaeon | reverse complement strand
CGAGTTCCTCACCTTCCTTCGGGCGCTCATGCACAAGATGAAGCAGGAGAAATTAGTGGTTTACAAGACCCTGGAAAAGACGCGCGAGTTCCAGAGGCACAAGGGCTTCGGGGACGTCTTATGACCCTTTTTTACGAGGAGCCCGTTCGCATAGAGGTAAAGGGCAGGAGCCTGTTCGTGAACGGGGAGGTGCATTCATTCACCGTGCGCTCGCTGTCGCAGATGAACGAGGTGCTGCACACCAAGCTCGGCCAGATAGTGCACGATTTCCCCCTCTATTTCATGTTCCGCTCCATAGCACAAAAGGAAGGGCTCAGGTACGACATCACGATAATACCGCCAAAGAAAATTGGCGAGGAATACGCCAAGACGTACGGCCACTACCACCCAATCGCGGAAAAGGGGCTCACTTATCCCGAGATTTACCAAGTGTTGTCGGGGAGGGCGATATTCGTGCTCCAGAAGAGGAGGAGCGACGGAAGCGTGGACGCGCTCGTCACTTTCGGGGAGAAGGGGCAGTCCGTGCTAATCC
Organism: Microcaldota archaeon; assembly: GCA_021823425.1. Classification (GTDB taxonomy): domain Archaea; phylum Micrarchaeota; class Micrarchaeia; order Anstonellales; family Bilamarchaeaceae; genus JAHJBR01. Next base: position 6,422 of record JAKANX010000052.1, on the reverse strand, counting down.
CGCCGAACTGGGGCCACGTCACGGTGAACGCGTCCAAGGACGAGGTGCTGGTGATGGCCAACCTCGTTGCCGACGGATTCGAATCGGATTACGCGGATTACAAGGACGGAAGGGGAGCAGCTTATTACGTCACGGATTTCGGGCTGGAGCAGAACGGCTATTACGTGATTAGGGGAACGGAAAGGAAGAAGCCGCAGGAGATAAACGCAAAGTACGGATTCGAGTGCGGGGACTTGCTCAGGGAATTCTGGAACGACCCGTCCAAATTTGAATTCCTCAAGAAGCCCGGCCTCATTGCGAGATGACTATTTTTTCAGGTATGCGCCCAGCGCTGCGAGGGCCGAGCCTGCGAGCGCCCAGAAAAAGAGGCCGAGCACCCCGTTCACCAAAGCCATCGCGATGCTCGAGGCGGCTATCATTCCTGTTGAAAGCCCTGCCGTGCCCGAGGTGGGGCCGAAGAACAGGAACAATAATGCGAGAATCATGGAGGCGAGCGTGTAAGCTACGCTGGAAATGGCCCCTGCGGATGCGCCTGCGAGCGCGGCCTCGTCGAACGCGAGGTTCGCTTGCGCGGCCCGGTAGCCCGACCAGACGAGCAGCCCGGCGGTCAGCGCGGATGAAACGAGCGGAAGAAGGATTATCGCGAAAAGGGCCGCGGACGTGTCCGTGTAGTTCGCGCCCGGCTGCGCAGGGGCCTGCGCCAGCAGCACGAACGCGCTTATGAACAGCGCGACTATTGAGGCTGCGGAGATTATCCCTGCGGGAATATACGACTGCGCGAGCGCTTTCCGGACGTCCATTCTTTCATCCGGCCTTTTCTATCCTTCCGCTCGCAAGCTGCGGGCTTCCCCCGCCTTTTCCGCCGTATTTTTTCACCAGCTCTGCGAGTATCTCGTTCGCCTTGAATTTCGATTTTTTGCCGCACGCGCAGAAGACGTTGCCCTGTTTGTTCGCAACTGCGGCCGCGCCTTCTTCGGATTGGGAGATTTTCTGCGCGATTTTCATGAGCATTCCCGCATCAACATCTAGGATTTTGAACACGTAATTCCCGCTCTTGGCGCTCTCATTCGCCAGTTCGTCCGCTTCCGCGTCAGCTAGTGCCGCTGATAACTCTTCCACGCGCTTGCCCCTCTCCTTCCATTCGGAAAAGAATCGGTCAACTGTCGCGGGAAGCTCGGCTGGAGTGACGCTCACTTTCTCAGCGGCAGCACGCAGGGTTTCCTCCTCTTTCTGCACAAAGGAAAGCGCTCCGAAGCCCGTGGCGTAAGTAATCCTCTCGAGCCCGTCCTGTATTCCCTCCCTTTTCATGATTTTGAAGAACCCTATTTCCCCTGTTGTTTTGTTCATGTGGTGGGTTCCTCCGCAGGCCTCCACGTCCACGCCCTCTATCCTGGCTATGCGAAGCTCCTTTCCGGGCACCGCGCCGCCCTGGTAGAGGTGGAATCCGTATTTCTCCTCGGCTATGTTGCGCGGGAGCACTTCAACCACTATCGGAAGGTCCTGCATTATCCACTCGTTCACTTTCCTCTCAATCGCGTTGAGCTCGTCCTGCGTTATCCTCCTATAGTGCGTCACGTCAAGGTGCGCCTTGTCCACGTCCTTGTGCGAGCCGCCCTGCCAGACGTGCGAGCCCAGGACTTCGCGCGCAGCAGCGTTCAGCATGTGCGCCGCAGTATGATTCTTGGAAATTGCCTTCCTTCTCTGCATGTCAATTGTTCCGGAAACATTCAAGCCGGGCTTGAAGGACAGGGGATTTTCCACCTCGTGCAAAATCACGCCTGCGACCTTGGTCACGTTCCTCACTTTCTTCCCTTCGAGCGTCCCGCTGTCCGCGACCTGCCCGCCGCTCTCGGCGTAGAACGCCGTGCGGTCCAGCACTATGAATTTTCCTTCAAGCACTCCGAGCACTTTCGCGCTGAATGTGTCGCTGTCCGAGTAGAAGAGCTGCTCTGTCCTTTGGAACGCGGCAACGTCGGTCTTGGGCTCTGCCTTCTCCTCGGTTTCATCGGAGGCGCGCACGAGCTCGTAGAAGTTGCCGGGCATTTCCACCTTCACCTTGTTCTCTATGCCCACTTCCACCACGTATTCCGGAGGCACGCCCTGGCTCGTGTAGAGCATCTTGAGGTCCTCGAATCCAATCGGCTTTCCGCCCTTTATGAGCGATGTGACCTTCCCTTTGGATTTCTCCTTGGTTGCGAGGAACTTCTTCCTCTCTTCCTCAATTACCGCGGTCGTGCTCTCCACGCCGTCCCGAAGGTGCGGGAACATCCCGTTGAGGTGCTCGGCGTGCCCCTCAACTATCTTTGCGAAGTCGAATTCCCATCCGTTGCGCTGCTCGAATCCGAACACGCGCCTCAGTATGAGCCGTAAGTTGTAGCCGCCTCCGCTGTTTGAGGGCAGCATGCCGTCCGTTACAGTGAAGAGGGTGGTGCAGGTGTGGTCCGCTGTCGCGTAAATGGCCTGCAGCGGCTCGAGCTTCCCGAACAATTCGTCCTTTGTGGAGCCGAGCATCCTCGCGACCTTTTCCTTCTCGGCCTCTATGTCCTTGACTTCGTCTATGTTGAGCGAGCCGGCGATTTTCGCGTATTTTGAGAATAGCTTTTCGTCCATGTGCACGGAAAAGTCCTTTTTCATGTCCTGAATGACTTTTCCGAAGACTATCTCGTAACTGGTGGGCGTGCCGTGCGTTATCCATGCGAGGCGCGAGAGCCCTGCGCCCATGTCTATTACCTTTGTTTTGAGTTCCCGGTCTCCGGTTTTGGTAATTTCATACTGCATGAAAACGCAATTCCCGAGTTCCAGCCCGCGGGAGAAGTATTCCATGCTCGGGCCGTAGTTGCCCCCTCCTGCCCATACGTCCTCTATGAACACCAGGTCCTCCTCCTTGACGCCGAGCGTCTTGAGGTAATCAATATCATGGCCGAGCGCCTGGTCCTTCCAATAGAACAAGCCGGTTTTGTCCGTGTTGAAAGCGTGCTGGCCCACCATCACGAAATTGGTGTAGTGCCTTCCGGTCACGCCCACGTTCCCTATGTCCCCGAACCTTATGCAGGGCTGCGGGACGATGAGCGGGTTGCTCGGCGGGTCCAGTTCTCCGTTTACGACGTAGGGCTGGAAGTCGTTTATGCTCGCAATCGTGAAATAGAGGTCGTCCCTCCAGCGCGCGACCGTCGGGTAAGGAGCCACGTAGCCGTGGCCGTGGCTCGTGAAGTATTTCTTGATTTCGTTCCACGTCTCAACGTAGCCGAGCTTCCTGCTGCTGGGCGCGTTGCCTATGAACTCGTAGCCTATGCACGAGGGGTCCGCGCAGAACTTCCTTTCCCCCGGGGCCCAGAAGTTCCTCTTGCAGTTCTGGCACACCTGCCGCGAGAAGCCCTTTTCCTTGAGGATGGAGATGTCGTAATGTTTCTGCCACTCCTGCTTGAAACGTGCGCGCAATTCGTCCTTGTCAACCATGAAAGAGCACCCTCTAATCGTGAATAGGGGATAAAGGGCGGAAAACCCTTAAAAAGACTGCCTTAAGCGCCTAATTCAGCCTGGCGGCGTCCTTGGACAGTTTCGCCTTCCTCTCGTTCAGGGCGTCCAGCATCGCCTTGGCCTCTGCGGACATCTTGCCCAGTTCCGAGTAGAAGACCGTGCCCGGGGAGCCCTTGGCAGCGTCAAGCGCCTTGGCGAACGCGCCCACCTGCGATATCGCCTTGCTGAGAATTGCGACTCCCTCCTCCTTGCGTGCCTTGGCCTTTGCCCCTTCGGCGAGGTTGGCGGGGGCCAGGATTCCGCTGACGTTGTGCTTTATGTCGCTGAATTGTATCGCCAGCCTGTCGTGGGCTTCTGCCTCGGATTGGCTCATCTTTGCAAGCGGCGCGGCTTTTTTCGGCACGGAGGATTGGACGCTCTTGTCGTATATTGCCTGCGCCTTTGCCTCCACGCCGAAAACCGCGCCCTTGAGCGCGTTTATCCTGTAAATTTGCTCCTTGGTGAGGCTCCTGTCCTTCTCCATATTGGTGAGCACTTGGAATTTCTCCCTCATGTCAGCCGCGGAATTCAGGGGGTGCGGCGAATCGTAGGCGGTGATGCTTCCCGAGGAAGAGGCGTGCTTGAGCGCAGCCGCGAGCTTCTTGGGGTCGCGCTCCATTGCGCTTAGCTCCTTGGCTATGGTGTTCATGCGCTTTTCTATGTCGTCCATCATCACGTCTGCCGTGCCCTTCCTCTGCAACTGAACGTTCGCCATGCCATCACCGCACATTGTATTTACTTACGACAACCTATTCGCAGCCAACATTAAAACGCCTTTCGCTTCATAGCTCGGGCCAGATGCGCAGCAGCCTCGGCGCCTGGTCGTAGGCGCCCATCGCCACGGGGTTGTGCAGCCTGGGCCCTTCATCAGTACGCGGCCCTTTTGCCTTGCGCGCCTCCTCGGCGCGCGAAAGCAGCTCCGACGCCTCATCGCCCCTGCCCGCGTCCATCATGCACTTTGCAGCGGAGGTGAGGAAACCTTCGCGCTCGTAGAGCCGCGCCGCGGCGAAAAAGAGCTTGCTCGCCTCTTCCCCCCTTCCTTCCTTTTCCGCGCGCCTTGCGAGGCTCGCCTTTATGTCGGCAGCGTCCACGAAGTGGCCGGACTGCGAGAGCCTGCACGCTACGAGGCTGAGCACCCTTGGCTCGTCCCCGTTGAGCTTGAACCTTTTAACCGCGCTCAAAACGTTGCCCGGCTCCCCCCTCAGGAGCTCTTTTGCAACCCGCCCCCTCTGCACGATTCCCGCAAATTGTTCCATCGTTTCACCTTCTTAGAAATTCCATTAAGCGTTCGGAAACTTTCGCACTGGCCGCTTCCACTTAGTGGGATGAAGGCTTTAAATGGATTGCGGCGCGCCATCATCGTTTGGGCAACTTGCCGATTTGGCGGCGGGCAATAGTTATAATATTTGGCGCCTGAAACAAAGACGATGTTCGACTTGGAGAAGAGGAAAACAGACGTGAAAACGGAGTTCATAGCCGCGCTCACCACTTTTTTCACCCTCTCCTACATACTCGTGATAAACCCGAGGTTCCTCTCGGCCGCGGGAATGGACTACGGCGCGGTTTTCGTCGCTACCGCGCTCGCGGCCGGCTTTGCGACGCTGCTCATGGGCCTTGTGGCCAACAAGCCGTTCGCGCTCGCTGCGGGAATGGGCCTGAACAGCTATTTCTCCTATTCCATAGTCAAGACGATGGGCTTCACTTGGCAGGCCGCGCTCGCCGCGGTGTTCGCGTCCAACGCGCTCATACTCCTGCTCGTGCTCGCGCGCGTCAATTTCTCTGACGCAATCCCAAAAAGCTTCAAGCACGCGCTCATCGCCGGGCTGGGGCTTTTCCTCGTCTTCATAGGGATGCAGAACGCACACTTCATACAGGCGAGCCCCAACACGTTCGTTAGCGTCGGGGATTTGACGCAGAAAGGTGCGCTCGTCGCGGTCTTCGGGTTCTTCGTAACGAGCGCGCTGGTCTCCCGGAAGGTGAAGGGAGGCATGTTCCTCGGAGTGGTCGCGTCCTCCATCTTCGCTTTCCTCATCGGGGCGGCGCCCCTTCCTGAAAAAATCCTGGAGATGCCGCCGGACATTTCCAAGGTCGCGCTCAACCTGGACTTTTCCGCGATAACGCACCCCGCGCTGCTCCCGGTGATTTGGTCCCTTTTCATAATAACTTTCCTGGACATACTGGGCACCAACGCGGCGCTCAGCATGAGGAGCGGAAAAAACGTGGAGGGGCTGGAAAAGGCGATAGGGGTGAACGCTGCCGGCGGAATGGCAGGGACCGTGCTGGGAAGCAGCTCGATTGTGACTTATCTGGAGAGCGCGTCCGGAATAGAGGCGGGCGGGAAGACCGGCCTCGTCGCGGTGTTCATCGCGCTGCTTTTCTTCGCGTCCGTGTTCTTCCTTCCGCTAATCCAGTCCATACCTATTGAGGCCGCGGCACCCGTGATAATAATCGTGGGCGAAGTGATGCTGCTCCAGATAAGGTTCATAGACCTCAAGGATTACAGCGAGGCGATTCCCGCGCTCATGACCGTCGCCGCCATTCCGTTCACGTTCTCCATTTCTAACGGGATAGGGGTGGGCTCGATAGCGTACATATTCCTCAAGTGGGTGATGAGGAAGCAGGACGAGGTGCACCCGGCGATGTACCTTATTGCATTGCTTTCGGTGCTGGAATTCGCAAGGGTGTTCTAGGGCTTGAGGAGGCGCTCGGCCCTTATTCGCAAGCCTGCCGGCAGGCTGTTTTTCAGCGTGCCCGCGATTCCCATGAATTGCGGGATTCCTGAGAGAACCTCGACTGCCGCGAAAACGTGCTCGGGCTTCACGAGGGAAAATGCGGCGCCCTCCACGCTTTTCATTCCGCCCTTCTCCGCGAGCTCGGCGGCTTTTTTCACTGTTTCCGCGCGGTCC
>JAKANX010000051.1 GCA_021823425.1 Microcaldota archaeon | reverse complement strand
CCACGAACCAGATTGAATGGATTCCCACGATGTCGCCGGCGCGCACCGCATGCACCCCTATCTCGTTCCTCTTGCGGGGCATGAGCCCGCTCCTTCCGTACACGAGCTCGTCCCCTCCTCCGCGCGCGTCCTGAATGACCTTTGCGACCTTCGCGGCCGTCCCGCTGGGCGCGTCCTTCTTCTGGTTGTGGTGCCACTCTATCACTTCCACGTCGTAATCCTTGAGCTTGGCGGCCATCTCTCCTGCGAACTTGAAGAACAAATTCACTCCAACCGAGAAGTTCGGCGCGACCAGCACGGGCGTGTTGTGCGCCTTTGCAGCATCCGTTATCTTCTTCATCTGTTCGGGCGTGAAACCCGTCGTGCCGACGATTACCTTCTTTCCGGCCGCAATCATCTTGGGAATTGATTCCGAGGCTGCGTGCGCGTTGGTGAAATCCACGACGACTTCGGCGTCCTTTATCGCCTCGGAAAGCCTGTCCGGGGTATATATTGGATAGGTTGCCTTAGCCCCTCCGTTCTGCTCCACCCCCGCCACAATTTGGATTGAGGGCTCTTCGGCAGCGACCCTCGCCGCCGCCCCGCCCATCTTTCCTAGTCCTACAAATGCGACCTTTACCATGATATCACCGGTTTCCAGTCTTGCGTTCCGGGCCCCCCTATATCTTGCCTAAATTCTTCAATTCGGCCTTGAGCTTCTCCCTTCCCGCAGCCGTCATGGACACGAGCGGCAGGCGGAGCGGGTCGTTCTCAATCACGCCCATCATCTCCATCGCGGCCTTCACCGGCGCCGGGTTCGTTTCAAGGAAAAGGAGCTTGATTGCCGGCAGTATGGAGAAATGTATTTCCCTCGCCTCGTCCCACCTTCCGGCCTTCGCGTGCCCGACCATTTCCACCATTTCCGCGCCTACGACGTGCGAGACTGCGGAAATCGCGCCATGCCCGCCCAAGGCGAGAGTGGGATAGGTCATCTGGTCGTCGCCAGCTAGCACGTAGAACTTCTTCCCGAGCTTCCTGCTCCCGGCAAGGATTTCCATCGTCTGGTCTATGCTGCCTGCCGCGTCCTTGAGCCCCACCACATTATGGTTGTTCTTCGCTATTTCAAGAATCGTCTTGGGCTCTATGTTCTTGCTCGTCCTTCCGGGAATGTTGTAGATTATCACGTCCTTCTTGGTGCACTTGGCGACAGCGCCGTAATGCGCCGCCATGCCCTCCATGGAAGGCTTGTTGTAGTAAGGCCCCACTACTAGGAACGCGTCTGCTCCCGCCTCGTCCGCCCACTTGGTGAGCCTGACCGTGTCCCCAGTGCAATTAGTCCCGGAGCCCGCGATTATGGGCACCTTCCCCCCTGCAGCCTTCACGGTGCTGCGAATTACGCCCACGTGCTCCTCCTCGGTGAGCGCAGGGCTCTCCCCGGTCGTTCCGCAGGGCACGAGGCCCGTGACCTTCTGCTTGTCCAACACGAAATTGATGACGCTCCGAAGGCCGTCCTCGTCCACGCTTCCGTCCTTTTTGAAGGGGGTGACTATGGGGCAGTATATTCCCGAATATTCGTGCATAAAATCCACCTCTTTACTGAGGCAAATACATCTGTAATAATTATATTAATAACTAATGACAGGAATTTGACAAAATGTCAGAAATAGAACAATTTAGGCCTTATTCCGCGGATCGACCCTGTAATTCGGCGGAAGCGCGGCCTCCACGCCCATCGGTTCGCTCCGGGGCGCCTCTTCGAGCACGCGCCCGAAGTTTCCCTTCAAATCGGGCTTTCCGAACCCGAAACGGCCCTTGAGGCTCTTCACCCGGTCTAGGAATCCCTTTTCCACGGCCTTTGCCGCGCGCCCGCGCGAGACCTCGGAAGTGCCAGCCGGCTTGCATACGCCGCCTATGACAAGGTCGGAAGGATACTCGTTCTTCTTGAGAAGCTGCACTTTTTTCGGTTCCGGCCCCTTGAACCATAGCCTGGGTTTTTCGCTCATAATCCCAATTTTCCTTCAAACTATTTAAATAACTTTGTTACCACGAATTACAACATGGACGAACTGGCCGGACTATTGCGCAGGCTTGAGAGTTCCGACGAGGGCGTGCGCATGCAGGCGACGCGCAGCCTTGGCAGGAACGGCGAGATAGCCGACGAGGTCGCCGTAGGCTGGCTCGTGGTGAAAATGTCCGACCCTAGCGCCAGCGTCTCGGTTGCCGCGCTCTTTAGGCTCTCGCGAATCGGCGAGCCCGCGCTCGGGAAGCTCATGGAAATCTCGCTCTGCGGCAAGGACGGGGACCGGCTGAACGCAGCCAAGGCGATAGCCGAAATAGGCGGAATCCGCGCAAGGAACATTCTGGAGATGCTGAGCGCTGACCCGGAAGATGGAGTTAGGCAATTCGCTGAAGCGGCGGTGCGGCGGGCGAATTCCGGAAGCCCGCTCTCCCCTGCGCCTGCAGCCTCGCTTTCCAGAATTTTCCAGGCCCGCCCCTCCATTTCCGAAAAAATTGCAGCGGCGCGCGAGCGCCTTTCCGGAAAAAGCAGGCTCCGCGAGGGTATTTAAATTTTCAAAGCCAACGAAATACGGGTGCTTTCATGCTAGACATCAAGCTCATACGCAATAATCCGGACGCCGTGAAGGCGGCGCTGGGGAACAGGAACCAGGACACCGGCGTGATAGACAGATTGCTGGAGCTAGACAAGGTCTGGAGGGAGGACAAGAAGGAGGAGGAGGAACTCAGGGCCGAGAGGAACAAGCTCGGGCTCGCGATTTCCGAGGCCAAGAAGAAGGGGGCCGACGCCTCGCAATTCGTGAAGAGGAGCGGCGAGATAAGCGCACGCGCCAAAATTCTTACGGAGGAAGTGGAGAAATTCGAAAAGGACATAAAAGACATGATGCTCATGGTTCCCAACGTCCCGGACGCGAGCGTTCCCGTGGGAAAGGACGAGACGCAGAACCCGGAAGTGCGCAAGTGGGGCGTACCGAAAAAAAGCTCGAAGGACGCGCTCGCGCACGACGCATTGGGCGAGAAGCTCGGCCTCATTGATTTCGAGCGCGGCTCAAAACTGGGCGGCCACCGCTTCACCGTCCTGTACGGGCAGGTCGCGAGGCTAGAGCGCGCAATCGCGAACTTCATGCTTAACGTGCACACCGGCCGCGGCTACCGCGAGGTTTGGGTGCCTGAAATGGTCAAGAGGGAGATAATGCAGGGCACTGGGCAGCTTCCGAAATTCGCCGAGGACCTGTACAAGACCGAAGACGACATGTGGCTCATCCCAACTGCCGAAGTCCCCCTAACGAACCTGCACGCGAACGAGATTCTGGAGCTCAAGGACCTCCCCAAGAAATACACGGCGCTAAGCTCGTGCTTTCGGCGCGAGGCAGGCGCCTACGGGAAGGACATAAAGGGGATGATACGCCAGCACCAGTTCGACAAGGTTGAGCTCGTAAAGTTCTCGCCGCAGGAAAAGAGCTTCGGCGAACTGGAAGGGATGGTCAAGGACGCCTCGTACATACTTGAGCTCCTGGAACTGCCGCACCGCGTCATTTCATTGTGCACGGGCGACATGGGATTCGCGAGCGCCAAGACTTACGACATAGAAGTGTGGATTCCTAGCCAGGACAGGTACAGGGAAATCTCGTCCTGCAGCAACTGCACGGACTTCCAGGCGAGGCGCGCGAACATAAAATACAGGGACAGGGACGGCGAGCTCAAGCTCGTCCACACGCTCAACGGAAGCGGCCTCGCAGTGGGAAGGACGCTGATTGCGATACTGGAGAATTACCAGGACGCGGAGGGAATCGCAATCCCCAAGGCGCTACAGGACTATATGGGCGCGGACCGCATAGACTTCCCCAAGTAGCGCTGATACGATGGAAAGCACGCGGGCCGCCCTGCTCACCGAGGAAATCGCCCAAAGGATACTGCTCAGCGAGCAGGAAGAGGTGGACGTGAGCCTTGACCTCGGAAGGGACTGGAAGAAAGTCAAGCGGAAAACGTTGCTCAAAATCCCGCTTGAAAAAGTGAAGGGCGACTTCGTTTACATGTGGGACGGCAGGCTGCTTTTCAAGCTCGCTATAGCAGGCGAGCACTATTACCGGCTGCGCATTTTCAACTCCATTCCGGTTTTGGAAATAGACGGGCTCAGGATGCAGCTCATCAAGGACTTCAAGGACCCCTTGGAATACCCGCAGGTGGTCGCGCACAAATTGGGGGTGCAGAAGGGCGAGTTCGTGCTGGACACGTGCATGGGCCTCGGGTACACGGCTATAGCCGCGGCCGCGAAGGGCGCCGCGGTCCTCACCCTTGAAAAGGACCCCAACGTGCTCGAGCTGGCCAAGTCTAACCCGTGGAGCAGGGAGCTTTTCGAGGACAAGGGGATTAGCGTGCAGGAGGGCGACTCCTACTTCGCCGTGAGGAAGATGAGGGACGCGACCTTCGAGCGCATAATCCACGATCCGCCGAGGTTCAGCCTCGCAGGCGAGCTTTACTCCGGGGAATTCTACGCAGAGCTTTTCCGCATAGCCAAGCCGGGGTGCAGGCTCTTCCACTACGTGGGGAGCCTGGGAAAGGCCGGGGGCAAGCACATAGAGCGCGGCGTGATTGCGAGGCTCGCGCAGGCTGGATGGAAGGGCGCCAAATACAACCTGCGGCTGCAGGGCGTGTTCGCAGAGAAGGAGGGCGGGGAAAAGAAACATATTTAAACTAATTTTACCATTAAAGAAACAGGTGAATCATCATGGCTTACTGCGAAAAGCGCGTTCTGACAAAGAGGGTGGAGAGGGGGCCGGAAGGCATCATGCCCCGCGTCCCGTATTCCAGGGAAATTTTCGAGTCCGCGGCCGAAAGGATAATGTCCGAGACGAAAAAGTCCCAGCTGGACTGGATTTACAGGAATTCCGACCGCCCGGGTTTCCGCGCGGACGCAGTGGAGCGCCTCGGCGCGATATGCTTTGCGGAGAAAAGGGGCGCGGACGCGAACGATTATGCGGTTTTCCGCGGCGCTTTCCGGGACCCCAGCCCGATGGTGAGGGAAAAGGCGGCGGAAATACTTGAAAGGACGCTGACCATGGAATCCATAGCGATACTCTTGGAATCCGCGGGCTTCAACGATGGAACGGCTCCGGGCGCCTCGCGCGAGATACGCGACATTTCCCGCAAGATACTGGACGCAGCCATAGCCAATGGGCGCATATCAATGTCCGGCTTCCGCGGCAAAATAGAGGACAGCAAGGAGGCGCCGCTCGCGCTCCTCCGGACCCGCCAGTTCCGCGGCATGGACGCAAGTTCCAAGTCAGCGATATCCCGCTGGGCAAGCACGGACGCGACCCTTGACGCGGCGCGCAACGAGGCGGAATCCGAAACCGAGGAATAGCAATATAAACCACCGGGCTGCAATAAAAAATCCGGTGGTCTTATGCAGGTGGTCGATTCCTCAAATTTCAAGAAGGAAGTGTTGGATAGCCCGATTCCGGTCGCGGTGGATTTCTACGCGGACTGGTGCCCGCCGTGCAAGATTTACGCGCCCCAGTTCGAGAAGGTCGCGAAGACGATGGAGGGCAAGGCCAAGTTCGTCAAGCTCAACGTGGACAACGCGATTGACATAGCAAAGGAATACGAGGTCATGAGCATCCCCACCACGATATTCTTCAAGGCGGGCAAGCCCGCCGGCAACTTCGTGGGGGCTATGGGAGAAGCGGACTTCCAGAAATGGGTGCAGGAGCGCCTCTGAATTTCTAATATAATCTAAAGGCTACCTTTTCCAGTATTCGCTTTCCTCGTACTTGTACTTGGAGAATTCCTCCTGGCTTTCCCCGTTGTGGTAGATGTCGCCGATGTGGATTCTCGCCCCCTTCCTTCCGGAAGGCGGGCGCTCCTCCTTCCCGAACACGAACGCGAACCCGCTGGCCATCGTGAGCACCACGAGCCCGGCGAAAATCACTATTACGGACTTGGCGACTATGTCCAGCCTCCTCTGCTCCGCGAATACGGGCGTTAGGAGGTCCGAGACCCCCTGTTCCCTAACGTACCCGAACGTGGTCGGAATCCCGCTTGAAGTTCGGTTGGACAAATTGTTCACGGCAAGCGTCTTGTTCGTGCTTTTCGGGGTAACGGTCGCGCCGTTCGCAAGCACGTAGGGCGCGCCCGCCTCCAGGTCCTGCGTCCCGGTCACGTTTATCTGCGCCTCCTCGAACGGGCCCAGGCGCACGCTCCATGTCGCCGCGCCCTCGTTGCGCGATATGGGCGCAGGCTCAAGGAGGCTCGCGTTGCCCTGAAAGTTCAGGGTGGCGGTTATGTCCCTGGTGGAGTTTTCCGCGTTCACTATTGTGAGCGTTATCCTCCTGACCGCGAACGGAGAGGGAACTAGGACGCCGTCGGTGTCCTTGTACACCCCGTTCTGGTAAAGCCCGTAGCGCGCCTCCATGTCCACGTTGACGTTGTTGGAATAGATGAGCTGGAGCGCGAACCCGCTGAGCGAGAAAACGGTTATGAGCGCGACTGCCAAAAATACCTTTCGCATTACGTTGGGGTGCTCGCGGCTCTCGTTTTTCATGGTGTTAATTTATGAGGCAATCCGTTTTAAAACGTTGCCAACGACTTCCGCCCATGCTTGGCACCGACGAAATCGGCAAGGCGCTCGCGGCCGGGCGCGCGGAGAGGCGCAAATTCCAGAATCTGGACTACGTCCGGCTGCGCTACCCGCACAAGGGCGCGGAGCGCGGCAGCGTGCTCGCCAAAGGCTCGTTCTTCCCCGGCTTCCCGCACATAATGAGGATTTTCACTCTGGAAAAAGGGCTGGAGAGGAACATAAGCTCCGGGAGCGTCTACGCGGAGGAGAAGATTGACGGCTACAACCTCCGATGCGTATTCCTCGGCGGCGAGATTTACGCGCTTTCCCGCGGAGGGATAGTGGACGCGTTCTCCACCGAGAAACTGCGCGAGCTCGTGCCAAGGGCTATTTTCCGCTCGAACGTGATGCTGTGCGGCGAGATGATTGGCAACACGCCCTACACGCGCCCCTCCTCCG
>JAKANX010000050.1 GCA_021823425.1 Microcaldota archaeon | reverse complement strand
TTGAGCACGTGCTCCCTGAGCGTGAGCGCCTCCATCTTCTCGGCGTGGAGCGCGCGCTGCTCTATCCTCTTTGATAGCTCGAAGACCAGCTTGACGTTGACGTCGCTGGAAATGAGTATGCGCTGGAGCTCCTTGATGAGCCCCCTCACTGCCGCCTCGTCAACCACGGGCAGGTTTGCGACCTTTGCCAGCGCGTCCCTTAATTTCTTTCCCAAATCCATATTCCTTGCACCTAATCAGCAAACTATTGTCCAAAACCCCCTTAAAATGGTTGCACTCCAACCAATAATCGTGATGGGAATGCACAGCACAAGGCAGATTGCGGCAGACGCGGTAATCGTTAATGAGGGCAAAATTCTGCTCGTTCGGCGCGGGACCGAGCCCTTCAAGGGCCTTTGGGCGCTTCCGGGCGGAAGGCTGGAGGACGACGAGACCTTGGAACAGTGCTGCATCCGCGAGGCGAAGGAGGAGAGCGGGATTGACGTGGAAATAGTGCGCCTAGTCGGCGTCTACTCTGACCCGAACCGGGACCCGCGCAAGATAATCGCCATCTCGTATCTGTGCAAGCCCGCAGGCGGAAAGGAAATTCCCCAAGAGGGCGAGATACAGGAAGTGAAATGGTTCCCCATCAATCAATTGCCGCCCCTCGCATCTGACCACGGGAAAATGATAAAAGACGCCCTGAAGATTTGATTACTCTTCCTTCTCGAAGACCGCGATGTCCTCAAGAGTGACCATGTGGTCGGTCTTTATGCCCTTCTTTGCCTGCTTGCGCGAGGACTTCATGCTCTCGTAGTGGTCGTTGAGCTCGTCCCTTATCCTCTTGAGCTCAGGCTCTATTGCCGCAATCTCCCTGTTGACCTGCTCTATGTCGCCGTCCACGAGCATCTTCTTCCTCCTCGCCCGCTCCACTTCGGCCACCTTCCCCAGCTCGGCCTCCAGCTTCTTGACCTGCTTCACGAGCTCCTTCTCTATCTTCGGGGTGTAGGCCTGGGTTGAAATCCTGAATTCCAGGTTCCTCAAATCCTTGCGCAGCGGCCCTATGCGGACGTCCTTGGTCTTTTCCAGGAAGGGCTCGAGCGCCTTCTGCTCGTACTGCTTGTACCTGAGCCTGCCGTTGAGCTTCTTTATCCTCTCAAGGAGGTCCGCCTTCTTTGTCTCTAGGCTCCTTATGTAATCCGTTTCCTCGGTTGAGCCAGAAATATCCGCTTCCATCAAATCACTTGAATCATGTAAAAATTGGGTATCACTTTCTTGTATGGGAATGTTTTAAAAACATTCTTCGCCTCCCTTGAAACCCGTATATATGCTTTACTGTCCCATAACACCTTCAGGCGAAGCGGGGGCATTGGAAAACGCATCCCGCCGGTGCGTTGAATGAACATCCGCGTTATACTTATAGAGACCGAATATTCCTCCAACCTCGGCGCCGTCTGCCGAGCGATGAAGAACTTCGGGCTCTCAGACCTCTGGCTGGTGAATCCGCGCTGCGAGGTGCGCAGCGTGGACGCGTACAAGGGCGCCAAGCACGCAAAAGAGATATTGGAAGGCGCAAAGGTTGTGAAATCGCTCTCCGAGGCCGCAGACGGCTGCCAGCTGCTTGCGGGCACCACGGGAATAAAGATAAGGAACAAGAACACCATACGCGGCGTGATGGCGTTGCGCGACTTCGCGAAAAAGGCAAGCCAGTACGAGGGAATGAGAATCGGGCTGGTGTTCGGAAGGGAAGGAATAGGCCTCAACGAGCGCGAGCTGGACGAGTGTGACGTCCTGCTCCATATTGAAAGCTCGCACCGCTACCCCGTGCTCAACCTTTCGCACGCCGCAGCGATAGTTTTCTACGCGCTCTCCCCCTTTGCCGGGCATCAGGAGGAGAAGCCCGCCTCCGCGGCAGAACGCGCAACCCTCAGGAAAATATTCGCATCCATCTCCTCTAAATTCGAGCGCAAGGACAAGCGCGCGCCCGTCGCCCTGCGGCGAATAATTGCAAGGTCGCACGCGAACCAGCAGGAGGTGCGCGCGCTGCTCAATCTTTTCAGGCTTGTGGACGAGGAACTTGGCAGGAAAGGGAAAATTGGGCGGGGAACAGCGCTATAAACCCACCCGATTATAAATAATCCCGGAAAAACCAGAACCAGAGCGCGATGACATGGACAGGAAAGAGAAGGAAAAGGAACTCCAGAAGCTAGTTTCCCTCACGTTTGACGAGAAGCCGGAAGTGCGCAAGGGCGCCGCAATAAGGCTCGCCGAGAGCGAGGAGCCCGCGGCGATGTTCGCGCTCATAGAACTCTCCTACGACAAGGACGAATCCGTAAAGTCCATGGCGCGCGCAATCCTTTCCAAGAAATCGTCCCCTGACAAGGATTCCATCTCGTTCGCCGAAATCTTCGGGAGCCCGGAGCAGCCCGAGCTGCCCCAGCCTCCGCAGACCCCGGAGCAGGACCTCAAGAAAAAGAAGCTGCTTTCCCCGGTCGAGCAGATATTCGAGCGCAAGCTGGGCAAGACCAAGGCCGCGCTCGTCAAGGACAGGATGATGGCCACAATCGAGAAGATATACCTCAAGGCCGTGGATTCAAAACCAGAGGACTCGCAGAAGCGCGAGAAGAGCATGCAGAAAATGCTCAGCGAGTATGCCAACGTTCTCTCAGGGCTGGACAAGCTCATGTTCGAGGACACGAGGCACGTGCGCGAAGGCAAGCTCGCTGAAGTGCAGACGATACAGGAAACGCCCGAAGCGCCTGCGGAACGCGCGGCAGGGCAGGCAGCCGAACCGGAGCCTCCGACCGCGGTGCTGCAGGAAGTGGGCACGAAAGCCGACGCGTCCAAGATAGAAAAGGACCTCTCCGAGCTCCGCGAGGAGCCCGAGCAGGAGGCGGACAGCAGGCTCCCGCTTTCGGACGACGAGCCCGAAGCGCCTGCGCGCGGCGAGAAATCCATTTTCCGGAAAGCTTATGACTTGATGATGGCCTGCGACGGGGACGAGGAAGTGATGTTCCAGCAGAGCCAGAAGCTTTCCAAGCACCTTCAGGAGGAGGTGGACTTGGCGTTCAAGATGGCCAAGCAGCGCTTCAAGGCCGAGAACATCACCCACCTCACGGAGCTAAAGGACAGCATGCGCAACGTGAATACGGACACGCTCACCGTGAAAAGCGCGGAGATAAGGGAATACCCCCGCACCAAGACCAAGAGCGACACCTACGCCCGCATAATCGTGAACGACGACGAGGGCAGCGAGGGCATAATCTACCTCTTCGAGGGAAGGGGCAAGGAAGTGCGCCCGGGAATGAAGGTGAAAGTCGCAAAGGGGCAGGTGAAAACGTTCGTGTTCTCCGGGGAAACGGCGTTGACCGTGGGCAAGAAGGGCAGCGTCTACGTCGTTCTTTAGTCTTTTCCTGCCTTCGCCTTGGCGTTTTACATTTTGATATAACCGAAGCCCTTTGCTTCTGCAAGTAGTCCCCTGATTGCAGCCACGAAATCTCTGGCCGCAGACCGGGCAAGTTCAGCTTCAGCTGATTTTATTTCTCCAATCCCATACGACGCTTTCACGCGGAGCGTCCGAATTGTTTCCAGGGTTTCCGCGTATTTTTCGCTCAGACCCTTGGCTCTTTGGATGTATTCCACATATTTGCCGTCTACCTTTCCCTTTTTGGCATAAAATGCTTCAAATGCCATGACTGCGCATTCGTGCGACCTTGCATCCAATCCAATTAGCCACAGTGCCGAAAGGGCAGCATGGTACATTGCATAATATGAAGTGACTATGGTCCAGTCGAAATGCTTGTTCTGGAACATCGCTTCCATCGCCAGCAGGTTGCGCTCGGCCTTTTCAAGATGCTCTTCAGCCACAGTGATACTCGGCTCCTTCCGGATCAATTTGGGCGAAGTTTCCCGCGAACCCTGAAAACACCTTTCCAACTTATCCATGCGGCTCACCGTTTTTCAATACGAACTGCCAGAAATTCTCTTCTCCAAAAAGCACTACCCGCTCATCCCAGATATTTCGATACACCGGCTCTTTGAGCCATTGTTTCTCCAATTCAGAGAGCAGGATTGAATGGAACGAAAAACGGTCTCCGCTCGCGTTTACAATCCGCCGTATTATTCCGCCTATCTTTTCTCTAGTCTTGCCGTTCTTGTGCAAGACGAAGAGAAGATCTATATCGCTGCTCTCCCTGACTTCCCCTCTTGCCATGGAACCGAATAAAATAACGAAATAAACCCCTGCCCCGCCCGCCTTCACCATGTCTGAAACCAAGCTGTAAAGGGACAGGCCATTGCTGGTTTTTTTGATAAAATCTATTTTGCGCTCGAGTTCCGCCACGGATAATGCTTTCCGGGCGATTTCGTTCTGCGTGTTCACCCTATAGAACACCTGCACCCCCTTTTTTTCCCTGATAAGCGCCCCATGCTCCACAAGCCTATTTTCGTAAGCCACGGCCCGTTCATGGTTAATTCCAGTCAGGCTGTCTATCTGCCTTCCATACAATTCCTTGGACGGGCTTTTCAGGAATGCCTTGAATACCTTGAATTCCGGGCTCAACATGATTGTAATATTGGCGCATTATTTTTTAAATGTTGGTAAATCAACCAGTTGGTTGTAAAAACAACCATCATATTTTTCTAGCTTGTATTACCGCAATCTTTTCAAAGAAGAATTTCTCCTCCTCCAGTATTTCCGCCCTGAACCCCAGCTTCTCCAGTTTCTTCACGGTCTTTTCAATTCCCGAAAGCGAGCTTTCAATCATCAGTAGCGTTCCCTTCTCCTTGAGGAACTCGGGAAACTGGGAAATGAACCTGTCCGTGACCTTCCTCCCGGTTTTCCCCCCATCGAATGCAAGGTTGAGCTTTCCTCGGACCTTTTCCTCCCCTGATGTGGGCAGGTAGGGCGGGTTGAATACAATCGCGTCAAACTTTTTCCCCGGCACCGCGGAAAAAAGGCCGCCCTCGGCGAATTCCGCATTTGCGATTCCGTTCTTTTTTGCGTTCAGCCGCGAATTCTCCACAGCCTTAGGGTTCAGGTCCACGCCGAGCACCGAATTACCCTCCGTCTGCGCGCACACCAATGAAACTATTCCGCTTCCGCAGCCGATTTCCAGTATCCTTCCCCCCAACCACTTGGCGTATTTCGCAAGTAGGAAGCTGTCCTCGGCAGGCTCGTAAACTTCCGGAAAAATGTCAAGCTCGAGGCCGGAATACTCCAAGCTCATTTTATGAAAACCTTGTTCGCCTCCCCCACGAGCAGCACCGAGGCTGCGGCCGCGAGCACCGCCGCCAGGTCTCTGGAGGAGAGTGCGGTCGTGCTGAACAACTCCTGCAGCGGGAGCGCGTAGATTATCGCGAGCTGCACCAGCACCACTGCGGCCGCGGCAATGAGCAGCCACCTGTTCGAGCCGAGGGACGAGTAGAAATGCTCCCTGCGCGAACGCGAATTGAACGCGTTGGCTATCTGCATAAGGCTGAACGCGCTGAACACCACGGTCACGGCCTTTGCAGGCTCCGTGCGCATGTAATAGTAGAAAAGGATTACGCTCAGCGCGGCCATGTAGAGCGCCATGTTGAAGGTTCCCAGCGCGAACGCCGCGTCTATGAAGCGCGCGCCGCGCGCCGGCAGGTCCTTCATCACCTCCTTGCCCGGCTTCTCGAGCCCGAGGGTGAGCGCGGGCGGCCCGTCTATGAGCAGATTTATCCAGAGTATGTGGACCGGGTCCAGCAGCTTCACCCCGAACACGTATGGGATGGAGAGCAGCACGAGCGCCATGTTCGTGGTTACCTGGAAGCGCAGGAACCCCATTATGTTCGCCGTAATCCCCCGCCCGTATTCAATCGCCTTTTCCAATGTGGCGAAATTGTCGTCCATTAGCACGAGGTCCGCGACTTCCTTGCTCACATCCGTCCCGGTCCTTCCCATCACGACGCCCACATGCGCCTTCTTGAGCGCGGGCGCGTCGTTCACCCCGTCCCCGGTCACCGCGACTATCTCGCCCATCTTCACCAGGCGCTCCACAATCCTGAGCTTGGAAGCCGGGGTTGCGCGCGCGATTACGTTCACGCCCCTGAGCCTGGCGTCCAGTTCCGCGCCCGAAAGGCGCTCCAGCTCTGCCCAGTTCGCCGCGCCCTTGCCGTCATCAGCTAGCCCGATTTCCATGCTTATGCGCTCTGCTGTAGCGAGGCTGTCCCCGGTAATCATGAGCACCTTGATTCCGGCATCCTTGCACACCTTAATGGTGTCCTTCACTTCCGCCCTTATGGGGTCGTGGAGCGCGAGCAGCCCGAGGAAGGAGAGCCCGTGCTCCGGAACAGAGCCGTTCCTTCCGGGCTTTCCGTGCGCGACCGCAATCACCCGCATTCCCCCTCCGGCGAGCGCCTCCAGCGCCCCCAAAATCCCGTTCTTCTGCGAAGGGCCCATGCGCACTTCCTTGCCGCCGTCGTCAAATTCCGCGCACATTTCCAGTACGGCCTCCGGCGCGCCCTTGACAATCGCGACCCCTTTCCCGGCTATTTCGTACACGCCTCCCATCGTCTTTTTTCCCGAATCAAAAGGGAAGAACGCGAGCTGCTTCGTAATTTGCCTGAACTTCTTCACGTTCACGCCCTTGACTATTCCAGCTAGCAGGAACGCCCTATCCGTCTCGTCGCCCACCACCCCGTCCTCGGTGAGGTGCGCGCTGTTGCACAAGTAAGAGTAGGAAAGCAGCTTCTCGGTCCCGGAAATTTCGGCGAAGTCCCTCATTTTCCCGTCATAAATTTTCACGAGCGCCATCCTTCCCTCCGTAATCGTCCCGGTCTTGTCGGTCGCTATGAAAGTTATGTTGCCGAGCGTCTCAACGGCCCTGAGCCTGCGCACGAGCGCGCGCTCCCGCGCCATGTTCTTCACTCCGATTGCGAGCACTATCGTAAGTATCGTCAGCATTCCCTCGGGCACCGCAGCCACTATGATGGAAACCGAGTAGATGAACAGGTCCTCCGGCCTCCAGCTCCCGAGCGCGAACCCCGCGGCGAAAAGCACCGCAACTATTGCAAAAGACGCGATTGTTATCCATTTGCCCAAATCCGAGAGCGTCCTT
>JAKANX010000049.1 GCA_021823425.1 Microcaldota archaeon | reverse complement strand
AATCACGTAAAACGGGTTCACTTCCAGCGCCTTCTGCCATATCTTGGGAAGGTTCCATATGCGCGCGTACGCGTTCGCCTTCGCGTTCGTGCTCCGCATGCATATTATCCGCGCGCCGATTATGTGCCGCATGTCCAGCACGTCCAGTATGCGGTCTATCCTCTCCTGTATGTCCGGCGCGTTCTCCACATCCATAGGACAACCTCATAGGGGGCGCTGCCCCCTCGCGGTTTTTCCTTGATTCCCCTTCACCCCCGCGTTATAAACTTTCATCATCCAGCTTTTGCCTCGCGCATTTAATTGCATTTCGCCCGCGCCCCCGTGCGCGCGCCTTGCGCCGTGTTCGCTTTCCGCGCCCCGCCGCAGCGAATTCCAGCACGTTTGAAATCAATTGTTATAAATCTTCCGAACAAACATCCGGTATTTTTTCAAGAGAATTTAAATAGCATGCGGAAAAATGATTGCTTTGAAAACAACCGTTTCAAGGGTGGGACTTTGGACAAGGATGAAATTCACAAGGCAGCCGAGCGGCTTGGCCTCGAGCTCGCGGACATAAAGTTCGTGGACATGCTAGGCACGTGGCAGCACTTCACCGTGGCGCTGGACTCGCTGGCGCTCGACGGCAGCGACAAGCTCCCGTTCGACGGCTCGTCCATACGCGGCTTCCAGGAAATCCACGAGAGCGACCTCTACCTCATCCCGGATTTGGACACGGTTTTCGTGGACCCGTACTCCAAGAAGAGCATAAGCGTGGGCTGCGACATCTACGACCCGATAAAGAAGGGGTTCTACACGCGCGACCCGCGCTACATAGCCAAGAAGGCCGAGGCCCACCTGAAAGAGAGCGGAATCGCCGACGCGGCGTATTTCGGCCCCGAGGCCGAGTTCTTCGTGTTCGATTCGGTGCGCTACGAGCAGAACGAGCACACCGGATTCTACTCCGTTGATTCGGCGGAGGGAATCTGGAACTCCGGAAAGGCCGAGGACGGAGGAAACCTGGGCTACAAGTCAAGGCACAAGGAAGGCTATTTCCCTGTGGCGCCGCACGACACGCTGCACGAGCTGCGCAGCGAAATGCTGCTCAAGATGAAGGCGTGCGGCCTCACGATTGAAAAGCACCACCACGAGGTCGCGACAGCCGGCCAGTGCGAAATCGGGATAAAGTACGCGGCCCTCGTGAAGGCCGCTGACAATATGATGCTCTACAAGTATCTGGTGAAGAACGTTGCGCGCGAGGCCGGCAAGACCGCGACGTTCATGCCCAAGCCGCTTTTCAACGACAACGGCTCCGGGATGCACGTGCACCAGAGCCTCTGGAAAGGAAATGAGAACCTTTTCGCCGGAAACGGGTACGGGGGGATGAGCCAAACCGCGCTCTACTACATAGGAGGGCTGCTTTCCCACGCGAAGGCGCTCGCCGCAATTCTCTCCCCCACGACCAATTCATACAAGCGGCTAGTTCCGGGATTTGAAGCTCCCGTGAACCTCGCCTACAGCTACAGGAACAGGAGCGCAGCGGTGCGCATCCCCGTCGTGGAGGGCGAGTCCTCAAAGAGGATAGAGTACAGGCCTCCGGACCCGAGCGCCAACCCTTACCTCGCATTCCCCGCGATGCTGCTGGCCGGCATGGACGGAATAAAAAAGAAGACAATGCCCGGCGAGCCCTTCGACGAGAACATATACGAGAGCAAAGGAAGGAAGGCCGCGCAGCTCCCCGGCTCGCTCGCGGAATCCATTTCCGCGCTGGAGAGCGACATGGATTTCCTCACGCAGGGCGGCGTGTTCACAAAGGACATGCTGGAAACATATATTGATTACAAGAAAAAGAAGGAGATTGACGCAGTAAGGATAAGGCCCCACCCGTGGGAATACCACCTCTACTACGACATATGACCTCGCCCGGCTGGGCGGCGCACTTGCGGGCGGACTGGAAACCACCCCCTGCACTCTTTATATTGCTTGTCCGCAAAATAGCCCCATGAAGCCCATAGGCACCGTGATAACGACCGAGGAATCCCCCTCCACCTCGGAATTCTCGTTCGTCTTCGACCCGAACGAAAAGGGCGTGAAGAAGGGCCAGTACGTGCAGACCGACAGCGAGCAGGGCACGGTGTTCGGCTACATCGCGGAAATATTCCGCAGCAACCGCTACTTCGAGCGCGCAGAAAGCGTCGCCGAGTACGAGCGCGTATCCGCGATGAGCAACAACTTCCCCACCTCCAGCTGGGAATACATAATAGCGCAGGTGAAGGTGCTCGGCGTCTCCAAGGAGAAATTCTTCCAGCGCTGCTCCATCCCCCCGGTTCCGGGCGCCAAGATGTTCAGCGCCGACGAGCAGCTGCTCAAGCACTTTCTCGGCCTCAAGGACAACGGCCTCCTGATAGGCAAGATACAGCACCACTCAACCGAAGCGCGCCTTGACCTCACCCGCCTCGTGCAGAAGCACCTGGCGATACTCGCGATGAGCGGCGCGGGAAAAAGCCACCTTTCCACCGTGCTGATAGAGGAGCTGCTCGACCGCAAGCGCGAGGACGGCAGGATTGCCGTAGTGGTAATAGACATCCATGGCGAGTACATGGGTTTCGCGGACGGGGCGTACGCGGACCGCACGAAAATAATAAACGTGGGCGACCGCAAGCGCGGCTTCGCCTACCCCATGCGCAAGGTCATCCCGGAAATGATAGAGGAGTGGATGCCCATGCTCTCCTACGCCCAGAAGGCGCTGCTGCACAACATACTCACCGAATTGCATTCAGAATACAAGAAGAACAGGAAGGCCTACGGATTCAAGGACCTGATGGCGCGAATAGACGAGTACCAGCAGGAGAATTCAAAGACGGACAAGAACGTGAAGCCCGCGCTCAAGCGCACCCTCAGGGAATTGCAGCGCATGCGCCTGCTTTCCGAGAACAGGGAGAACCCCAGGCTGCTAGAGGACGTCAAGCCCGGCAACCTCCTGGTAATGGACTTTTCCGAGGTTGATTCGCTGCGCAAGAAGCAGGTCATCGTGTCCATGATGGCGCGCAAGCTCTTCAACCTCAGGAGGAAGGGCAGGATTCCGCCGTTCCTGCTGGTCGTGGAGGAGGCGCACAACTTCGCGAGGGAAAAGGCCGAGGAGAACGAGGCCGTCTCCCGTTCCGTGATAGAGACAATCGCCAGGGAAGGCCGCAAATTCGGGGCCGCGCTCTGCCTGATAACCCAGCGCCCCGTGAATCTGAGCACGACCGCGCTCAGCCAGTGCAACACCCACATAATCCTGCGCGTGACGAACCCAAACGACCTGGACCATATCCAGCAGAGCTCCGAGGGAATAGACGCGCGCATCGCAAAATCCATCACTTCGCTGCGCACCGGGGAAGGGATTATAGTGGGCGAGGCCACCAACGCGCCCATTTTCGTGGACGTGCGCAACATCAGGATAAGGAAGAAGGAGAAGGGCAGGCCGCTCGCGGAGCTCGCCGCCGAATTCGAGAGGATGCGGGAAAAAAGGGAAGAGGACGCCGAAGCCTTCTTGTAAGATTGGCAGCATCGCGTGGAAGGCGCTTAAACCTTTTCAAAAAGCAGGTAATACTGGTTCTCCATGAGCTTCTCCCGCTTGGGCTTGAATAGCCCGGCGGCGAGCTCAACCATCTTGGTCTTGCTTATGCGCTCGTGCAGCGCGGGCCCGAACTCCCACTCCTTTGCGTCCGTGCGCCAGTCCGCCACGATGAGCGAGCCCTTGATCTTGAGCAGCTTGTGGAAAACCTCGAACATCTTCCTCTTGCGCACCACCTCGTGCACGAGGCTGAGCGCGAAGAGGAAATCCGCGGATTCCGGTAGGCGCACCGAGTACTCGGTGGACTTGACCGGCTTTATGTTCGGGGCGCCCTCCTTTTTGGAGCGCAACGCTATAGTTTCCAGCATCCGCTGGTTTATGTCAATCGCGTAGACGAACCTGCATTTCTTCGCCAGCGGAATGGTGAGGAACCCGGGCCCGCAGCCGAAGTCAACTGCGACGTCCCTCTTGGTTATCTTTGAGAACTTGATGATGGATTCGGAGGTCCCCTGCTTCGCCCTCTCGTCGGAGAGCAGGACGCTCGAGAAGTCGGCATCAAACTTGTGCGGCTTTTTCATGCACTAATAAGCATGTAATAGTTTTTATTCCTTTATAGGGAAATAGCTGCGGTGGTTCACAGTGTCCAATCGCAAATTTTACATCACTACCGCAATCCCGTATGTCAATGCGGCCCCCCATATCGGCCACGCCCTAGAATTCGTGCAGACCGACGCGATTGCGCGCTACCGCAAGGCCAGGGGCGACGGCGTCGGGCTCGTTACCGGCTCGGACGAGAACAGCCTCAAGAACGTCCACGCCGCGGAGGCGAAAAAAATAACGCCGGCGCAGCTCTGCGAGCAGAACGCGGAAGTGTTCAAAAAAATGGGCGACCGCATCGGGCTTTCCTACACCTCGTTCCGGCGCACTTCAATACAGAAGGACCATTGGCCCGGGGTGCACAGGCTCTGGGAGCTGTGCGCGAAGGCGGGCGACGTGTACAAGAAAAAGTACAGGGGGCTCTACTGCGTGGGCTGCGAATCCTTCTACGAGGAGAGCGAGCTCCCCGACGGCGTGTGCCCGGAGCACAAGACCAAGCCTGAGACCGTGGAGGAGGAGAATTATTTCTTCAGGCTTTCCAAATACCAGGACAGGCTGGAAAAGCTCGTTGAGAGCGGGGAGCTGAAAATCCTTCCCGCGACCAAGAAGAACGAGGTGCTCGGCTTCATAAAAGGCGGGCTTCAGGATTTCTCAATCTCCCGTTCGGTCACGCGGGCGAAGGGCTGGGGAGTCCCGGTTCCGGGAGACGACAAGCAGATTATGTACGTGTGGTTCGACGCGCTCGGCACCTACCTCACGGGAATAGGCTACGGCACCGACGAGGCGCAGTTCAATAAGTACTGGCCCGCGGACGTGCACGTAATTGGAAAAGGGATTTTGCGCTTCCACGCTGTTTACTGGCCGGCAATTCTCCTTTCCGCGGGGCTGGCGCTCCCCAAGACCGTTTTCGTGCACGGCTACATAACCGTGGAGGGCCAGAAGATGAGCAAGAGCCTGGGCAACATCGTGGACCCGTTCATGCTAATTGACAAGTACGGGGTGGACCCGCTGCGCTACTACTTCCTGAGCGAAGTCCCGACGTTCGACGACGGCGACTTTTCCGAAAAACTCCTGGCGGAGAAGAACAATTCCGAGCTGGGCGCGAACGTGGGCAACCTCGTCAACCGGACCATGGTATTCCTCACGAACAATTTCGCGGGCGAAATCCCGCACGGAGAGCCCACTGGCGAGGACAAGGCGTTTTTGGAATCGCAGAAGGCCCAGTATGGGAAGGTGGCGCAGGCGCTGGACGAACTGCGGCTCAAGGACGCGCTGGATTCGGCGATGGCGTTCTCCAGCAGCGTGAACAAGTTCTTCCAGGACTCGGCGCCGTGGAAAAGCGTGAAGGAGGACAGGGCGAAGGCAGCCGCCTCGCTTTACGTGCTCGCCAACCAGGTGAAGGACGTCGCGATACTGATGTCGCCGTTCCTTCCGAACACCTCCGATTCAATCTTCGCGCAGCTCGGGATGGAAAAGAAGGGCTGGGACGACCTTGGAAAACTTTCCGTCAAGCCCGGGCACAAAATCGGCAAGCCGCAAATACTTTTCGCGAGGATAGAGCGGAAGGAGACGCAGCAGAAGAAGTGATTTGATGAAAACCCGCAAAGGAGACGAAGTGGAGCAGCAGCCGCACAACTTCGTGCGCGCAGACTATCTGGAGATGAGGCTGGAAAAGATAGAGGAGAGGCTCGAGCGCCTAGAGCGCATGCTGCAGAGCCTGATTCCGCATCCGCAGGAGCCCATTTCGCCGCGCACGATACGGCCCGAAATACGCTAATGGCTAAAAATGTTGCCGCAAAATAAGTAAGCGCATGAGAATTCGCCCTCCAGCCTTATTCATAATATTCGCGCTCGCCGCGCACCTCTCGTCCGCCAGCACGAACCTAACCGCGTGCAACGCCACCCTTCTTGCGAACACGTCCTACGTCCTGCTCAACGACGTCGTTTCTGCTGCCGGAAACTGCTTCGCCTTCAGCGGCAGCAACGTCACGCTCGACTGCGCCGGGCATTCCGTGACCGGGCCGGGCAACAGTTACGGCATATACGTGAGCGGGCGCTCCAATATCACGATTGCAAATTGCGCGGCCACCCGCTTTACGGCCGGCGTGTACACTTCCGCGGCCCAGAACGTTTCCATATACAACATACGCGCCTACAACAACACCCACGGGATATACGCGACCAACTCGCCCAACACTGCCATAGCGAATTCGACGGCGTTCAACAACTCCCAATGGAACGTCTATCTGGGCGCTTCCGCCGGCAGCGCCGTTTCCAACGTAACCGTTTCCTACAGCCAATACGGGGTATACCTCTCCGCTTCGGCCAACAGCTCCGTTTCCAACGTGTCCGCATCCTACGAGACCACGTACGGGATCGACCTCACGTCCTGCCCCAACTCCACGGTCAGCGGCGTCTGGACAGGAAACGCGTCCACGAGCGTATACCTTTACGCCTCCCACGGAAGCAGGGTCTCGAACATTTCCGGAGAGAACAACTCTTACCTCGTCCAGCTGTACTACACCAACGACACGCGCCTTTCGGGCGCCAGCTCGTACAACAACACCTACGCGGTCACGTCCACCTACGGGAACAGGAATTCAATATCCGGAATATTCGCGAACCAGACCGGCATCGCCACGCTCACCCTAGGAGGCGTCTCGAACGTCATATCAAATGTCACCTCCTACAGCACGCGGAACCCGCTATACGGCATCTCGCTTTCGGCCGGCGTCAATACGACTTTCAACAACATCTCCATCACCGGCTCGCAGTTCGGCATCCGCACCTCTCCGACGCCATGGTATGAGTCCAACTACACCTACCTCAATTCGGTGAACTTCTATTCCACGAAATGGAACGTGGAAATAGAGGGCGGCAGCCCGCCGCTCGGCCCGGAATACCTGTATTATTTCAACAACTCCTTCTCGGACGGCAGGCCCATCTACTCGGCGATAAGCACCCAGAACGAGGTTGCGCCCGACAATGCCGGGTTCATCCTGATAT
>JAKANX010000048.1 GCA_021823425.1 Microcaldota archaeon | reverse complement strand
GTCGGGGTCGTGGAGGGACGGCGAGGCCGCAAGGATTATGGCTTACAACGGGCTGAGGGAGTGCTCGCTGCGGGCTGCGAGGGACGGCGCGCTCGTGCGGCTGCTCGGCGGCTGGGCTGATTCAATCGGAAGATACACGTACGGCTCGCAGGGGCTCTGGAAGCGGGATTTGGAGAATTCCAAGAAGATGGAAACGCTAATCAAGCTCATTTCCGCAGGGCACCCGGGTTCGCTCATGAGAATGGAGGAAATAGGAAAGGGCCTCAAGGACAAGGGAGTGGAGGCCGATGCGAAAAAGGAATTGCGGTATGCGTACAGGCTTCTCAGGGCGGGAGACGTGAAGAAGGCGATTGCGCATGTTTCGCACGCGTCCGAGCTGCTCGTTTGGACAAAGCCGTGGCACGTCGCGGACGAGCTGGAAAAGACAGGGGACAGCTACATGGAGCCGCTAATCGGCTGGATAAGGGTGGGCACGAGGCTGCTGCTGGAGGAGAACGCGTGGTCCAAGAGCGCGCAGCTGTTCAGGGATGCGGCGCGCAGGAAAGTTTTCCCTCCGGGAACCGAACATACTGGATAGATTTTTAAGGCGGGAAACCGCAAGCCAATCATGGAAAAAATGCACTTGGCTGTGCTGGTTGCGCTCGCGCTCCTGTTCGCAGGATGCGCCGGTTCGGCGCAGGAAAATGGGGTTCTCGCAGGCCACGTCACAATCGGACCGCTGTGCCCCGTGGAGCCGTGCAACATAAGCGCTGAGCGGCTCGCGCAGGTTTACGCGAGCAGGAACGTGACTGTTTTTTCAGATGACGGGGCTTCGCCCGTCGCCGTTGCGAAAATCAACGCGACCGGATTCTACAGCGTGAGGCTGCCTGCCGGAACGTACATGGTCGGAGTTGAGCCCGGCGGAATCGGGCGGATTCCGCTGCACGAGGCGAACGTGAGCGCGAACAGGACCACGCGGCTGGACCTTGACGTGGATACTGGGATAAGGTAGGGCCAAGCTGGCATTAGATTGGATTTTGGGGAATATAGGATTGGTGAAAACAAGAAAGGCCACAACCGAGAATCGAACTCGGGTCTAGGGATTGCTGTTCAGAACCGGAAACCCGAAACGGGATACGGTCCTGATCCACAGTCCCCCACGCTACCATTACGCCATTGTGGCCATATGAGTTTTCTGTTTCGCGTCGCGGGTTCCGAACCTGAAAACGCAATGTGAAGCCACAGGAATTCGCCAGCAGGCGAATCAGATTGTGGCCACGATATGGCTTTGCCGCATTTAACCTAAAGACGGCTAAACGAGGATTAGCTAATTAATTCCTCGCGCATTATTTAAAATTATTCATTCAGGGCATAATCAGGTCCATCGCGCGCTCGAACTTGCCCGAATCGATTAACTCTAGGATGTTGTCGATGTTCCTGGAAATGTTTTTGGCGGCCCGCTTCTCTATTTCAGCCCTCGTGGACTTCCCTCCTTCGCCGCCGTACATGCTCTCGTGTATCTCTTCAAGCAGGCGCGAGGCTTTCCCAAACTCGCTGGCCCTCTGGAATTCGCCCGCCTTGGACCTTATCGCTTTCCTGCACGCCTCGAATTCGTCGAACACGCTGGGCAGCCCGTCCGAACGGAGGTACACGACGCTCTTGAGCTCGCCGATTTGATTCTCGGAAAGCGGCACCTTTTGGAGGAAAATCTTGAGCGCCCTTTTGCAGGCCGGCTGCTCCATGGACAGCACTTTTACGGTGATGCGTGAAATGTTATCTTCCATGATTTTATTTGATTAGAAACATTATTTAAATCATGCGAGCATGGCAAGCCTGCTCTGGAGGTGCGTGCCGTCCCCGTGCACGAATTCTATCTCCTTGGCGTTCGTGCCGCGCACGTATCCGAGCAAATCCTCGAAGTCCGCGTGGTCGCTGAGGACGAACGCGGCGTCGGTGTCGAACCTGTAGTTGAGCGCCCAGCCGGTGGCTACTGCAACCAATGTTTTGCGGTTGAACGCCTCTGAAAGCCTGTGCGCGAAATACCTTTTTGCCCTTTTCATTTCCACTATCCCCACGAACGGCCTGCCCATCGCCTCTTCGGCTTCCGGCGTTCCGACCACTGCGCGGTCCAATTTCACCCCGAATTTTTCATAAACGGAGTTGAATCGCTCTATGTTCCTGTCCACCACGGGCGCGACTCCGAAGGAATTGAGTATCTTGATGAGCTCCTGGGACTTTCCGAGCGCGTAGCCGCCGATGAGCAGATTGCTCTGGGAATTCGCATTCACCCATTTCCCTATCTTGGAATACACTTCCTCGCAGTCTGGGAATTTGTACTGCGGGTCCCCGTACGTGCTCTCTATAATCAGTTTGTCGCACTCCTCCACTTCCGCGCCTTTGAAGAGCATGGAGGGGCGGGTGCGCATGTCCCCCGTGTATATGATTTTCTTTCCGTCCGCTTCCACGCAAAGCTGGCGCGAGCCGAGTATGTGGCCTGCGTCTAGCATCTTCACGCCTTTGGGGGTTTCGTTTTTCCCCGGAAGGTTTCCCAACGCGATTGTCTCCTCGCTCGCGATAAGGCGCTCCTTTGCTTTCACCCCGTTGAGGTGGTCGGAATGCGCATGGGAAACGAAGGAAATGTCGCCGCTGCCGTGGTCCAGGGCGATGACTCCTTCTGGAAAGGGGATTTGCATAAATCCGGGTTTCGCGCCTTAGGTATAAATTAGTTGCTAATCGTCTTCTGGATTGTAGGCTTCCCGGATGGTCCTGTAAATGGCTTTCGCCTTCTTTTCGCCCATTCCTTCAATTTGCAGGAACTCCTGCTCGCTCGCGCGGAAGAGCATTTCAAGGGACCCGAAGTGCATGAGCAGTTTCTTGGCCATGGACGGGCCGACCATCGGGAGCATCTCGGCAATGGAACGCTGCGTCTGCGCGAGCGTGTGCGTCTTCCTTTTTGCGAATATGCGCATCTCCCTTTTCTTTCCGAGCTGCTCGTGCCTTGCAATCGCGTAAACGAGTTCCGCAGTTGATTTCTCGTTGCGGGTGAAGAAGAGCGAGGCGTGGAAGTCGGTCATTACGGTTGCGTAGGCGCCCATCAGCGCCGCGCGGGAGAGCGAGCCGTCCTCCTTGCGCTCGCCCTCCACTATGATTATCACGTTCTCGAAGTTGGAGCAGAGGTTCGGGAGCTGGGAAAAGAGCCTGCCGTCCAAAACCGAGGATTCGAAATCGTCGCGCGTCTTGCGCTCGATTACGGTGCGGTCGGAGCAGAGGAAATCGCCCACTTCCAGCATTTTCTCCTCCACGTCCGCGCCGAGCCCGGAAAACAGGGACGCGAAGCCGCGCTCGCGCTTGTCAATCACAACTTTTGCCTTAGGTAAATCCATTTGCAAGACCGAAACCGGGCTAGGCCATCTTGGCGAGCTCTTCAAGCTCGTCGTAGCGTATGCCGCAGCCCGCGTACTTGAGCCTGTAGAGCGCGGCCGAATAAGCGTCCTTCTTCAAATTCTTGTAGTCGTCGAAATATCCGTTCTCGTACGCGAGCGCGAGCAGCTCCGAGCTGCGCGAGACCTGCATGCCGCGCACCATGTCGCTGAACTTGTCTAGATTCTCGCGGTTCACCATCACGTTGGTGTGGAACTCCTCCTCGAAGTGGTCCTTTATCTTGAAGGGCGCCTCAATGAGGAGGCGCGTGGTGCGCTCGTCCATGAGCAGGTGCCTTATCTTGAGGTCGTTTGCGAGCGCGAGCATCTCGGCCTCGCCCGCCTGCACGAGCGTCATGGGCCTGCCCTGCGAGAAGAAGATGTTGTTGGTGAGCCTGAGTATCTCGTCCCTCTTGGCGATTATCTCGGGATTGGATTTCACCTTCACGAGCGTCCCGTTCTGGAGCGCGTTCGCGATGCGCAGCGCGGAAAACGCGTACGCCTTTGTAGCGAGGCTTAGCGGGTGCGTCACGCACTCGTATTCAATCGTCTCTGTGATTATGAATGAGATGTTGAACTTCCTTGCGAGGAACGGGAGCGCGTGCGCGATGCACGAATCCGTAATTGAAATCAGGGCGCTGGAGTCGCACAATATTTCCTTGCCCATGTTATCCCTCCACCAGTGCCTTGAGCGCCTTGAGGCGGGCCTGGACGGTCATTTCCTCCTTCATCCTATCGAACATCATGGTGTGCCCCGCGTACGAGAGAATCTCGTGCTTCTCCACGCTCGTGATTTCGGCCGCGGTTCCGAGCGACATGCCCTGCGCGTAGAGCGTCGCCGCGACCTTGAGCTTGCCTTTTGAAAGAAGGTCTATTACGAAACGGGCGTCCTCGGCCTCGATGTTCTTTATGCGCTTTTCAAGGTCCTGGAAGTGCGCCACGAACTTGTCCTCGGGGCAGTCCTCGTCCTTGCACAGGGATATCGTCTCAAGCGATTTCTCTATCGCGTCTATGCGGTCCTTGTAATGGGGCTCGAGGAACCTCGGCTTGCTCAGTATCTTGGAAAGCACGTACGATATGACGGCCATGTAAAAGAGCTTCTTGGAGTAGGCGAGCGATGCCTCGCGCATCATGGACTCGTCGAGCTTCCTGAGCTTCTTGGCGTCGCGCTTCCTGAATGCCGAATAAATCTCGTTCATGTATTCGTGGGGTTTCATCGCTCGCACCGTTTGCTTTAGATAAAGGGCACTGCGTTTTTATTCCTTTCTCCGCACCCCCGTTTTATAAAACGTTTTCGTGGATATGGATGCATGGGGGCAGGAAGGAAACTCGCGGCTGCGGCAATCATCGTTCCGCTCATCGCCTGTTCTTACTTTGGGAAGATTGCGCCGCAGTGCGAGGCTGCGCAGAAGGCGTATACGAACGCTTCACTTGCCGCTTACAGGTCCGCGGATTACGGCGAGCGGAAAAAGCCGGCGCCCGTGGCGCACCGGAACGCCGCGAAGGCCGTGCCCGTGAGGGAAGGGCGGGCGCAGCGCGTGGACGGGCTTTCGGTGAAAATCGCAGGCTTCATTCTTTACGGAAGGGGAAACGGAAAACCCGAGCTAATCGCGGACGCGAAAATCTCCGACGGCAAGGGGCGCAGCGAGAAGGTGGAGCTTTGGAGGCATTGCGGCGCTGCCGTGCCCAAGGCGAATCCGAAATACGTCGTTGAGCTCAGCGGGGGCGACGCCGGAAAGGGTACCGCGGTGCTGCGAATTTCCAAATATTGAGCCTTGGGAGTGCGAATTTTGAAAAACGTTTCAGGGATGAAAAATAGGGCTGAACGGAAGATTTATAAAACCTATCATGATACAATCATGATTGTTGCATGATTTCATCGCAACGCAATCACAAACATTTCGCCGGCGACCCGGCGAAAATACCGAAATTGGAATCCAATTTCGGAACACATCGCGCACATATCAAGGTATGTCACGAGCGTCGCAACAGGTGATCCGATGGCTGACGCTAACGAAGACAAGATATTTAAAGCTAACCAGGATGTCCGCGAGCAGGTGAGGAAGGACGTTGAGCGGAACATGGAGAAGTTCAACGACCCGGTCGTGCTTGGCGAGCTCGTCTACCTCCTTCGGGAGGAGCGCGAGAACACCAACCGCATACTCAAGACCCTGCTCGCCAAGATTGAAAGCCTGGAAATGAGGCTCGCGGAAAAGGGAAGCGCGCGGGCGCCCGCAAGCGCGGGGGAGCGCATGCTTCCGGAAGTGGACGAGGCGATTGTCTCGTTCCTTAAAGAAGGCCCGAAGACTGCGGAAGACGTCCGGACGAAGTTCGGATACAAGGGAAAGAACGCCGCGTCCGCAAGGCTGAACAGACTCCACGATTTGGGGGTCGTTGTCAAAAAGCACGTAGGAAAGAAGGTTTTCTTCTCACTTGCGTAAATGCAAGGCGACTGCCCGAAAGGGCAAGAGGGGAAGGCCGGATGATGTGAATTACCTACCCAGATACAACACATCAAAGTTACACATATGGCGGACCAGAATCCTCCCACCCAATTTTTTCTGATCCGCTTGTGTACATTAGCCGGGGGCACTAATTACCCACCTCCGCCCCCGGCGCTCTTTTTCCGTCCTTCCCCTCTCATATTCCTCCGTGCTAAATGGCAAATCAAAATCAGGCTCACAAGGATTCAAAGAATTCGGGAGCCTGGCTGCATCCTGCAGCCAGGATTTCTCCTCACAAGACACTACAGGCTCGGCGGTAAGGATGAACCTTTCCGCTGGCCCTCACTTCTATTTCAATAAACTATTCCAAAAGCCTGCTGAATTTTTCGAACTCCGCGCGCACCCTCGCCAAGGCAGGGGGGAACGTTTCCTTGACCTGCTTCGCGTCCCCGTAATCGCCGCACATCTCGGCCGCGGATTTCGCGTACCTTGAAAGGTCGTCCAACAAGAATGCGAGGTTCCCTTTCTGCGCAATAAGCACTTCCTGCGGAAGGCCGCGCAGGTAATCCTGCAATTCGGAACTCATGAGTCCGAGCTTCTCCTGCTTCTTCGGGGTGAACGCTCCGTAAGTCATTCCTACTGCCCACATCCTCGGCCCTGCGCCGCGCAGCATCGTCTGGGCTTCCTTGCATTTTGTCATGAATGCGAGGAGATTTTCGAAATTCATCCGGATTTCCTGAAGGCCGAGAACGACGTGGGCCTTCTCGTCGGCCGACGCAGAGGCCCCGAAGCGCTTCAGCCTGCTTATCGCATCTTGGATGCGCTCGTCCTGCTTCATCATTTCCTCCGCAGGCATCGCCCTGAGGAAATCAAGCGCCTCGGAATAGGCGCGGCTCGCCTTGCCCAAGGCGAAAAAGCCTGAATTGTAATCCTCCCTGAAGCGGGATTCGGCGATTTTCACGCGCATGCCCGCCTGGAAGGCGAGGTCGCCTTTCCTGGAAGGAATCGCGAGCGCCTCAATATAGCAATCCGCAGCGTAATTGAACGCGCCCCTGCCAGTTCGTCCTCCGTCGTGGGGGACGTTCGCGAACGAGGAGGCCGCGCGCATGAGGAAGTCCAAGGCTGCGGTTTCGTTTCCTGCTGTGCGGAGCTCGCGGGACATCTGCAGCTGGGCTCGCGCAACCGAAAAGGCAGCGTCCTCCATTTTCCGCAAGTCGTCGGATTTCCCCATCCTCCTGCCCATGCCCTGAAGGTGCCTTATTTCCCCGAGCAGCTTGGAGCAGGCCTTGCGCATCGCCGCGTCCTG
>JAKANX010000047.1 GCA_021823425.1 Microcaldota archaeon | reverse complement strand
CAGAAGTCTTTTCATATATCTCACCCGCATCCGTATTCGTAAATACGATTTAAAACGTTGCTGGGCATAGGTTGTTTTGGGTTTCCGGTTTTTCGTCCGTTCCAACGCGCGAAGCCGGGGACCGCGGATATATTGCGAAGTGAAACTTATGGCTGAAAACAAGCATTGGGCCGAGCAGCTCGCAGAGCGCGTCTTGGCCGAGAAAAAACCTCCGTTCGTAACAGGAGCCGGCACGACGCCCTCGGGCCCGGTCCATTTCGGGACGGTGTGCGAATTCCTCTACCCCGCGAAAATCAGGGACATGCTGAAAAAGGGCGGGCACGAGACGGGCTACAATTTCGTGATTGACATAATGGACGCGTTCGACAAGGTCACCGTGTCCATGCTGCCTTATGAGAAGGAGCTGGCTCCGCACCTCGGGAAGCCGCTGTGCGACGTCCCGGACCCCACGGGCAAGACGAAGAGCTACGGGGATTACTTTTACTTCCAGATAAGGGACGTGGTCAGCGCGTTCGGCGTGGAAACGAATTTCGTGCGCATGGACGAGCTCTACGCATCCGGGAAGATGGACAAGTACGCCAAGTTCTTCCTGCAAAACGAGGCGCAGGCAAAGGAGCTTGTCGCGCGCACGAGCGGGCGAACGATAGACGCGAAACCGGGAACTGGAAGCGGGAAACAGGGCGGGGACTGGTCTCCCATCATGCCCATTTGCGAAAAGTGCGGCAAAATCGCGACTACTAGAGTGGTATCGCACGACTCGGAGAATTACGAGTACGCGTGCGACAAGATTCTGAAATACACCAAGGGCTGCGGACACGCTGGAAAAGACTCGATTTACAATCACCATTACAAGATACTCTGGAGGCTGGACTGGCCCGCGCGCCTTGACCTTTTAGGGACTAGCTGCGAGGGCGCAGGAGTTGACCATTTCACAAAAGGCGGGAGCAGGGACACCCTTGAAGCGGTTTTCAGGGAAATGTTCAAGAAGGAGCCGCCGATTGGGTACAGGTTCGGATTCATACTCTTTGAGGGGAAGAAGTATTCCAAGAGCAAGGGAATCGGGATGGACGTCAATGAATTGCTGACGCTGCTTCCGCCCGAAGTCATTACTTTTATACTGGTGCGCCCGGACGTGGACGAGAACAAGGATATCGTTACATCCAAGGAGAACATGCTCAAGATGGTCGAGGAATACGAGCAGAGCCAGCAGTTCGCGGAAAAGATGGAAACGCAAAACGCGGAACCCGGAACAGCGGATCGCGCACAGCACAAGAGGGCTTTGGCTTACCAGCTTGCGGGAAAAAGGCACTGGAAAACCTCGTTCAGGGACATAATGATGTACCACTCGGTCCATCAGGACTGGGACAAGGTAGGAGAGCTAGTGGGGGACGTGGAAGGCGTGCGCTACCTCAAGCCCTATCTGGAGGCGTGGAAAGTGCGCGGATTCATCCCGGACGAATTCAATTTCATATACAATCCGAAGAAAGCCGAGGGCAACGTGAAGGACTTGTTCTCCTCGCTTTCAGAGGGAATGAGCGCGGACGACTTGCAGAACGGGGTTTTTGAATTCGCCAAGGCGCGCTCCATAGCGCCCGGCGCGTTCTTCAAGGAAATATACATGACGCTCATCGGGAAGGAAAGGGGCCCCCGCCTCGGGAAATTCATATTCGCCCTCGGAGTGGAGAAAATCAAGAAGGACTTGCTATGAATGGATGGCAGGCTGAAAATCCTCGCGGTGCGCCTGCTGCCCCCTCCCTTGAAGGATATTTCTCTTTTGGGATTACGCTCCCGCTTGGCGCGCCGGGGGCGGCCCGCTCAACCCTGGCGGTGGCGATGCTGCCTAATATTGGCTGCTGCGGCCGCTTATTTCGCATTTCGGAAATAGTTCTTGGGGGCACCGAGCTTTTTTTAAACATTTCCACCCAGAAGCAATAACATGGTGAAAATAGAGGCAAGCACATTCGCTATTTCTGCGCCCGCCTCAGTCGCACCGCTGCCGAGGGCCTAGCCGCCCTACTGCTTAGCCCCCCTGATTTAGGAAAATTCTGGTTCCTAGCTTAATTTCCGGATTTTTTCACAGCTCAAAAAACAAAACAAAAATGGTGGTCATGATGCAAAAAATGAACGCGGTTTCAAAGAAAGGCAGCATTTACGAGATAACCCGGAGCGTGCAAACTCCCTGCGGCGGATTCCGCATGGCCGTGTATGATGTGCGCAAGAGCATAGGCGGAAGGACGCAAACGTTCGGATTCAGCGGGCTCAAGGAGTTCGTTTCCGGGCTCGGGAAAAACGACGCCATCAGGCTCTACGGGTTCGGAAAAAACGCGAAGGAGGAGTCGGCCGGGCTCAAGGAGGCGTTCAGGGCGCGCTCGGAGTTTTCCGGAAGGGGCGCGCTTGAAGGGATGCGGAAGTGAGGTGTTTGCGATGCTTGCATACGGCGCGAAAACATACGCAGAAGGGAAAACCTCCTTGCGGATTGCGGATTTCCGGGACAGGGTGAGGAGCGAGGGCCTTGCTGTAATCAAGTGCAGCGGCAAGACGCTGGGCTACGACACTCTGGTGGAGATAGCGGAGCTCAAGGCGAAAAACATAGTGAAGAACCTCGTGCTGGTCCACGGCGGGGGCGTGCAGATAACCAGGGCGATGAAGGCGCTCGGAATGGAGGTGCGGTTCCACAACGGCTACCGCGTAACTGACGATTTGGCGATGGAAGTCGTGGAGCGGGAACTGTGGAAGATAAACGACGGGCTTTCCGAAGTGCTGTGCGCGCTCGGAATGGAAGTGGGGCAGTTCGGCTACGGGGTCTTCTTCGGGAAGGCGATGGGCGGGGAGACCGGAAGGTACGGCCACATCAGCCAGACGCATTTCCTCTCCGTTGCGGAAGCGCTGCTCTCAGGGAGGATAGCTGTGATTGCGCCCATGGGCAAGGACAACGCGGCGGGGAAACTGAACCTGAACGCGGACGATTGCGCTGCCGCAATTTCAGTGGCGCTGGGCGCGAGCGAGATGATACTCACCACGGACGTGGACGGGATAAAGACCGGGGACGGATGCGTGGTCAAGAGAATAGGCGCGGACGGGCTCAAGGACCTCCTGAACCGGGAAGTCGTGAGCGGAGGGATGATTCCCAAGTCCGTCGCGAGCATCTACGCTGCCGAGCACGGAGTCGCGGTGAAGATAGCGAACGGGAACAAGGAGGGCGTGATTACGATGGCCACGAACGGGAACGAGAAGGGGACGACTGTCGTTCCGTTGGGATTTTTGTGACACCGGTATATAAGCGCGCGAACCGCTTTTAGTGCAGGTGCCATTTGCATGAATTCCAAACGCCAGCTCGAACATTCCGCAAGGTTCATACGGGACAATACTAAATTCCTAGACCGGGAAGTCAAGAGGATGCAGGGCCTCCCGCCGGGCGCTGAGGGCATAATGCTCGTGAAATCTTTCGTGAAAAATCCGGAATTCTGGAACACCCAGCTCAGGGACGGGCTGCAATCGGAAGGCGCGCACCTCAAGAAGGACAGGGACGCGGTCAGGGTGGCAAGGCTCATACTCAGCCTCGGCGGCATATCCGAGCTGGAGGCGGGCAGCGCGTGCGTGGCCGCGAACGACGACGTGGCAGCCAGGCAAAGGGTGCAGAGCGAGCTCACGCGCATAATGCTAGTCGCGCAAGCCGGGCTCAACGCCAGGGTTTCCGCGCTCGTGCGCAACCGCAGGGACGACATAGACACCGCAATTTCCTGCGGGGTGGGCCAGATAAACATGCTCACCTCTGCTTCCGACATACACCTGAAAGTCAACCAGAGGGGCGCAAGCAGGGAGGAGCACATACGCAAGGCCTGCGACAACATAAAGTACGCACTGGATATGGCGAACGGCGATTTCGTCGCCGCTGCATATCTTGAGGATGCGAGCAGGGGCCACCCTGCATATGTGGCAGACGCCGCACGCGCATACCAGGAGGCTGGCGCGAAATACGTGATATTCTGCGACACGCTGGGCGAGGGCGCGCCCGATTACATATACAAATACATGAGGTACATGCTCGGGCAGGGCGTGAAGGACATCATATACCATGGCCACAACGACAGCGCGTACGGAGCCGCGGGCACCGAGTTCGCGCTAATGGCAGGGGCAGCCGGGGCGGACGGGACGCTTTTCTGGGCAGGAGAGCGCGCGGGCAACGCTTCCGCTGAAACGCTGGCGATAAACCTGCTGCGGCGCCACGGAGTCCGGACGTTCAGGCGCATGGAGAAGATATGGCCGGTGTGCAACGAGGTGGCGCGCCTGATGAACCTCCCGATATCCGCGGACGCGCCGAACGTGGGTGGAAGGACCAAGACGCACAAGGCGGGAATACACGTCGCGGCGATGGGAAAGGACGTGGAAAGCTACGAACCCTACCCTCCGGAGGCGATAGGGGCGGCGAGGAAGATAGTGACAAGCGCCGTGGGAGGCAAGAGCAACGTCCACGCCCATTTCGAGCGGCTGTTCCGCAGGAAGATGCCCGATGGGCTCCAGAGCGCGTTCTCGCTCAGCCTCAAGCAGCTCGCGCATGGAAAGGACGATTTCTCGGACACCGAATTCCTCATGGCGCTCAACAGGCTCCTTGATAAGAAGATAGAGCGTCCGCTCAAAGTCGTGGAATTCGTCGCCATGACCGGGAACAGGATAACGCCGATGGCCAACCTGAGGATAAAGACCAGGGGCGACGGGGTGCGGCCGATAGCCGAAACCGGCAAGGGGCAGGTGGACGCGATATACAAGGCGATAGGCAAGGAGGCGGCAAAGCACGGCTGCAGGCTCAAGACGTTCAACGTGGACCCCATACTGGGAGGGAGCGACTCCAAGGTCACCGTAAGGATAAGCGTCGCAAAGAACGGGAGGCAGATAAGCGCGGTGGGCAGGCACTGGGACATAATACAGGCCGCCGAGAAGGCTTTCGTGGACGCGATATACGGGCTGGAGATACTGGAGAATTTCCCGCACGCGCCCGATCTGAAGGCGGAGCTCGGGGGCGGGTGCGGCGCCCAGAAGAAGTGAAAGTGGGTTTTTATGGGAAAAGGAAAACATTTAAAAACAGTTCCGTGCAGAAATGGAAGTATGCAGCTTTGCAACAAGTCTAGTAAAAGAGTTTCTAATCCTAGTGTGCTCAGCTTGCTTCTTCTTTTGGCCTAGCCGGCCGCACAACCAATCAGCCCTGAAAAACTGTTGTTTCTTTCCTTCTTGCCGCATCCTTGGCCCTTTACGAAAAACCGAAGAATAGGTGATGTTCATGCAGAAAACCGCAGTAAACGCAGGAAACTCCAAAGTCGCAGGAGGCGCTGGCGCCGCAGCGGCGTTCGGGGCAGCAGGCAAGATTGGCGGGAATGCCATCGTGCCAAGGGAAATTGCAGGGGGCGGGCGGCCCAAGTCGCTAGCGGTCATTTTCGCGGAGAACGCCGCCTCCGGCATGGTGGAAAGGGTGAAGAGGGGCACGATCAGCGTGGAGGAGTTCGGGAAACGGGTTTCCGAAATCACGATGATGGCCGAGGAGGCGGGGGCCGAGAAGAGGGCGATTGAAACCGTGATGAAAGAGTGCATCAGGAGGCCCGTGGCGGTCATGGTGAACGGCAAGACCGGGCAGGAATTTGACAAGACCATGGAATTCTACGCGGTGATAAACAAGGCGATTGCCGAAGTGGGCGGGCAGACGATAAGCATCAGCAGCCACGACGTTCCGCGCGGGGCGCCGATATTCTGATATTCGGACGGGATGAAGATGGATTCACGGATGAAATACAGCGACCCCAAGGCCGCGCAGCAGCTGAGGGCGAGGAATTTCGAGAAGGTCATGCCTTACGCCAACGGCATGGTCCGGGCCATGATGGACATGCGCGAGAAGGCGCCGGAGATAATACTCCTTGATACGACCGGAAGGGACGGCATGCAGACCAACAGGGCATTCGTGAACGCGAACAAGTACACCACTGAAAGCAAGATTGAGGTCGTCAAGTCAATAATAGGCTGGGGCATACCTTCAATAGAGGTGGGCTACCCGGGCGCAAGCGCTCCGGAGCTCGAGGCAGCGCAGGACATCGTGAGGATGGTGCGCGAGGCAGGCATGGGGACGAACCTGATAGGGCTCGCAGGGACGATGCGGGAGCACATAGACGCTGCCAAGGAAGCCGGGCTCGACGAGGTGCACATATTCTCGTCCGGCTCGCTGCCGCACGCATGGACCAAGCGCAAAAAGAGCCCCGAGGAGTGCGCTGAAGATGTAGTGGAAGCCGTGAAGTACGCCGTTTCCATTGGATTCAGGAAAATACTCGTTTCGCTGGAGGACGCGTTCAGCGCGGACCCGGGTTTCATAGCGGATGTCGCAAACAGGGTTGCGGATGCCGCGGGCGGGGCCGCGGGCATAAGATACAACATACCTGACACGATTTCCGTGGCAGACCCGCTCATCGCATACGCATTCACGGCCTACATCAGGGCGAGGACCGACGTCCCGATAGACGTGCATTTCCACAACGACGGGGGCCTGGCGGCCGCGAATTCCGTTTATGCAATTGCCGCGGGCGCCACCCGGCCGCACACCACTGTTAACGGACTGGGCGAGAGGGCAGGGAACACGTCCATAAGCGAGTTCCTTGTGCATATTTACCAGCACTACCGCATAATCCCGCACGACGTTTCAGGGAAGCAGCTTGCGGTATGCAGGCTCAAGGAAATATGCGAGTCCGTTGCCGAGCTCTCCGGGATACCGATTCCTGCAAACGAGGTGGGCATAGGGGAGGACGCCTTCGCGCACGCGGGCGGCATACACGCCGACGGGTACCTCAAGTCCATGAAACAGGGCGCTGCGCACAGCGTTTACGTTCCCTTTGACCCGAAAGTCTTCGGGAACAAGGAAAAGGTGGTCAGGAGCCCGCTCGCGGGCAAGGCGAATTACATAGCGACTTTCATGGAATTCGGGATTGACGTGGAGCATCCTGCGGTCGCGGCGAAAATAAAGGAAATAGGCGACCATGACAAGGCGGTTTCCGCGGACAGGCACGTGAGCGACGCGGAGTTCATCCTCAACGCATTCGAAAGGATAGAGGGAAGGAAGTGCGAATCGCTCAAGCTCGTGAACGTCCGGGACACCGTGTTCAGGCGGGTTGCCATGGACGGCGAAAAGGCGGGCGAGGGCGCGGACGCCCGGATAGTGGTGGAGCTTGACGGCGAACTGATAACCGAGAAGGGCTCCGGCAACGGCCCGGTGGACGCGGCTGTTAACGCGCTAAAGAAGGCCATAGGGGAAAACGAGGCACTCAGGATTATCAAGTATCACAACCGCAGCAGGGGCACCGGAAGCAACGCGCCCGCAGAAGTGGACCTCATAGTGCAGGACGGCGGGGCGCCCATGGAAACGTCCTTCATCGGCCCGAACACCACGCTTATCGCCCTTGACGCGTACGTCCAGGCGTACAACGCGGTGCGGGCGATGGGGATCCTGAGGCACAAGTATCCCGCAAACGGGGCTGCATGAACAGGATTAAATACGCCGCCAACGAATATTGCCCATGGCAACGGACAGCTTCATCGCGGACACCAGCGTAATAGTGGACGGAAGGATAATAGACAGGATAAACGACGGCACAGTGCACGGGAGCCTCTTCATTTCAAACGCATCGCTGGCGG
>JAKANX010000046.1 GCA_021823425.1 Microcaldota archaeon | reverse complement strand
AGAGGGGCAAATACGCGATTAACGACGCAATAATGTGCAGCATCGCAGCCAGCTCGAAAAGGGACATGGCGATGGTCCAGAAGGCCAACGACTTCACAACGAAGCTGCCAAAGACCTGCCAAATATACGACGCGGTGTTCGGCGCGAACCACATAGTCACCAAGGTGGCCGAAGGCAAGCGCAAAATACTCCTCAAATTCACCAACTCCTATTTGCAGAACACCATCGGTCTGGGGCTTTACGCCGTTGAGGCCGGCAGGCAGCGCAAGCTCCTTTACCCGGTCGGGGCGAACACCGTGCTCCCGGCAGCCCAGGACGTCGGATTCTACGCCGCGGGAAAGGAACTCTACACGTTCGACCCCGAGCTCATACACGCCCACCGCTACGAGCTCAAGGAGAGCATAATGACGAGCATGATGAGCATTCCCATAATGAACGCGGGAAAGCAGCTCGGAATGCTCGTCGCCGAGGGCCCGAGGTTCTCGGAGGGCGAGGAGGAGAAGTACATCTCCTTCCGGTGCTGCGGCGAGTGCGGCAGCGCCCTCTCCGGCGAGCAGCGCGCCTCGCTCCTCCTGGAATACATGTCGCAGATG
Organism: Microcaldota archaeon; assembly: GCA_021823425.1. Taxonomy (GTDB): domain Archaea; phylum Micrarchaeota; class Micrarchaeia; order Anstonellales; family Bilamarchaeaceae; genus JAHJBR01. The sequence continues at coordinate 7,150 of JAKANX010000046.1, read as the reverse complement.
AGCGCGATATTCAGCAACATGATGTTCAACTGGTTCGATCGCAAGACCGGGCTGCTCAACGCGACCGCCTTTGAAACGGAATTTTACCCGAGCATGATGAAGTGGATAGGCAAGAAGCAGAAATTCTCAGTGGTGTTCCTGGACCTTGACGGGTTCAAGCAGATAAACGACACGCTCAGCCACGCCGACGGGGACGCGGTGCTGCGCGCGGTCGCCAAGGCGCTCGTGGAATGCACCGAGAGCAACTCCATGGCAAAGGGCCACGTGGGCACCTACCCTGACATCGTGATACGCTGGGGCGGGGACGAGTTCCTCATAATCCTGCAGGGCATCGAGGCGGACGTCGCGCACAAGGTAGTGCGGGCCATACACAGCGAGGTCGCCCAGCTCAAGCACAAGGGAATGAGGGTTTCGGCCTCCAGCGGCATAATGGACAGCGCCCAGATAGAGGCGCTCGACGGGGACCAGGGCCGCGTGAAGCTCATAGAGGGGCTCGACGAGTTCCTGTACACGGCCAAGAAAAAGTCGAAGGAGGAAGGGGGCGGCGGCTGGGTCGCGTATTTCGACCGCAAGAAGCAGGAGTTCGTCGTGGAGCGGTAATCAGAGGCGGCACGAAGGAAATTATTGTTGAACCAGACGCTGTTCCTGCCGCCGACAATTCGGCGGCAGTCTCCACAAAACCTTCTGTTTTGCGGATGGCCCATCATAAAATTGAATCAGACGCTGTTGACCTCATCACAGATCAGAGGTTGTTCATGTCATCACGTAATGCTATTTCCCGCCCCCGCTTTAAAAAACGATAAGTAAAAAGGAAAAAACGAATTCAGCCCACGATGCCCGCTATGGCCTGCGCCACGTACGCCGGCACCGCAATCCCCCTGCTCGCCGCGGCCGAGGCGGCGTGCAGCGCCGAAACCGCAACCACGAGCGCGGCACGGGGTTTGTTTTGCTGATAGCTATAAAAAACATTCCGGGCCAACTCCAATAATGGACGAACTCCTGCTCATCCTGGCGCGCAAGAAAGCCCACGTTTCCGCGGTGCGCATCACCACCTCCGAGCTGGGCCTCGAGCTGGGGATGAGCCAGCAGAACGCCTCGCGCAGGCTCGCGCTTCTTGAGAATGAGGGCAAAATCTCGCGCTCCAATTCGGGCATTTCGCTCACTGAAAAGGGGATGCGCGAGGCCCAGTCGCTTTATTCCGAGCTGAAGTCCGCCTTTGAAACGGGCAAGGCCGCGCTTTCCGGCACGATAATCTCGGGCCTTGGAGAGGGCAAGTACTACATGTCCTTTCCCGAATACAAAAAGCAGATAAAGGAGAAGCTCGGCTTCGAGCCCTACGAGGGCACGCTCAACATCCGCCTCACCCCGGAATCGGCGGTGGAAAAGGCGCGCCTGCTGAAAACGTCCGAGCCGGTGCGCATTTCCGGCTTCCGCAAGGGCGAGCGCACGTTCGGCGACCTGTATGCTTATCCTTGCACGGTGGAAAAGGCGGAATGCGCGATAATCATACCGCTGCGCACCCACCACCCCGCGGAAATAATAGAGGTAATAGCGCCGGAAAACCTCAAGAAATTATTGGGAAAGAAGGACGGCGAGCAGGTTTCCATCTCGCTCTGAATGGACTTCTTTTATATATTTTACCACACCCATTCCATTATGGAAAAATCCCTTCCGGAAGCGCTTGAAAAATGTTTAAAATGCTTTGCAGCAGAATGGTTATGCTAATTGTGGGCTCGTAGTCGAATGGTTAAGACACTACCCTGACACGGTAGGGATTCCCGGTCCGATTCCGGGCGGGCCCAAATATTTTTCATCCGCCGTGAGGAATTTTTTCTGTTGCAGTTTCTCAACTAAAGTTCATCACACGCTCTCCCGCAAAATTTCCGTTTTTTAATTGCTTGCGCCCAATTTCCTCCTGCGGTTTGTCTGTGCCGCAAGGGTGGGAAAATGTACCTTGTCTATTGCCCCTTTCCGAACGCCAACGAAGCCAAGAAGGCGGGAAAGGCCCTCGTGGAAGAGCAGCTCAGCTGCTGCATAAACGTGCTCAAGTCCTATTCCTCAATCTACAAGTGGAAGGGAAAGCTCACCGAGGAGAGCGAATACGTGCTCATAGCCAAGACGAGCGACACCAGCGTAGATGCACTGGAAAAAAAGCTAAAGTCCATCCACCCCTACGAGGTCCCTGAAATCGCGAGGATAAAGGTGGACCAGATGAACAAGGAATACGAAGCCTGGTCGAAAAGCCTGTGCTGACTACCCGACCTCTATCTTTCCAGCGGCGCCCTTGGCATCCTTTGCGATGACTATTTCCAGCACCCCGTTGTTGTATTTGGCGCGCGCGCCCGGAAAATCAGCGGCTGCCGGAAGCTCCAATTCCTTGTAATACTTCCTCGCCTCCGTATTCACGCTTATTTTGAGCGTCCTTCCCTCGCCCTTTGCAAGAATGTCCTTGCGCTCCACCCCGGGAAGCTCCACCATCACCGTGATGTCGGCCTTGCCCTCTATCACGTCCACGAGGGGCTCGCGCTCGCCGCTTATCGGAAGTTCCCCCTGCTCGGGCTTCACGTTCCCGAACTCCCTCACTATGGGCTTGCCGTCCGCCCCTATCCGTATTGAAAAGCCGTGCACGGCCCCCAGAGCGCCCAGCTTGTGGAAATCCTCCTCGGGGATGCGCTCCATCATCCTTTCCATCAAATCCTCCATCTCCCCGCGCACCCTTCCGAACTCCCGGTCGAACTCGGAAAACCCGTCCCCATGCTTCTTTTTCGGCGGTTTTTCTGCCATGGGTGGTTTGGCGGTTTTTCGCTTTATATTGGTTTGCCCGCATCCGTTTTTCGCCTAATTATATAAACAATTCCCCGCATATATCGTCCTTCAAAACGGTGATACTCATGAAAGCGTTCGTTCTTTGCGGAGGGCAGGGCACAAGGCTGCGCCCCTATACATATTCAATTCCGAAGCCCATGCTCAAGCTCGGAAGGAAGCCGATTCTCCAGTACGTGGTGGAGAACCTCAAGCTCAACGGCTTCGACGACCTAGTGCTCACCGTCGGGTACAAGAAGGAGAAGATAATGGAGTATTTCGGCGACGGCAAGAAGTTCGGCGTCAAGATAGAGTACGCGGATGAGGACGAGCCCAAGAACACCGCGGGCTCCATAATAGGCTACAAAGGCAAGGTCAGGGAAAGCTTCCTCGTCGTGATGGGCGACCACCTCACCGACATCAACCTCAAAAAAATGATGGAGGCGCACAGGAAGTCCGGGGCGATAGCCACAGTCGCGCTCACCAAGCAGGAGATGCAGCTTGAATACGGGATAGTGGGCCTCAAGGGCGACGACATAGCCGAATTCACCGAGAAGCCCAAGTACGACCTTTTCATAAACACCGCGATATACGCGTTCGAGCCCGCGATTTTCGACTACATAAAGGAGAAGGAGGACTTCGCCAAGCACGTGTTCCCGCGCCTGATTGCGGCAAAGAAGAAGATACACTCCTACACGTTCGAGGAATACTGGATTGACGTGGGAAGGGTTTCGGACTACGAGAGGCTCAACGAGTTCATCAAAGTAATGACTCTGCTCAAGAACCTAGACATGCAGGACAAGGAATAGCAGCAGCACCCCTATTCCGACGAGCGCCTGCCCTATTATGAATATGAGCACCAGGTCCAGCTCCCTGACCCCGTTGAGGATTTTCATGGGCACATGCACCAGCCCCCGTATCCTTCCGTCCGGGGCGTAAAGTTTCCCTTCCCTGAGGCTCCCGAACGTCTTGGGGAACCCGTTCAGTATTTTTATGAAGAAGTCCAGCATATAGAGCGCCATCAGCATGGCGGCGATGCTCTCGAAATTCCCTATTATCGCCCCTGCGGCCAGCGTCGCCCCGATTACGAGCGTTCCCACGTCCCCCGGGAAGACCTTCGCGGGATAGAAGTTGAGCAGAAGAAACCCTGCGAGCGCTCCGAGAAGGGGCACGTAGAGCACGAGCGCCTCGGTGCTCTGAACGCTGAGCGCGACGAGAGCCGCGGCGAGCAGCGCCACAAACCCCATCCCTGCCTCCATTCCGTTGAAGCCTGCGAGCATGTTCGTGAGGTTGGACGCCACGGCCATCCCTATTGGGATAAGGGCAAAGAGGTAGAAAGCGCCCAAATCCACGGTCCCGAGGAACGGGAGGTGCATCGCGGTGCTCCCCGCCGCCTTGAGCGCGATGAGCGGTATTCCCGCGGCTAGAGGAAGGAACGCCTTCACTGCCTGGGGCATGTCCAATAAATCGTCAACGAAGCCTATGAACGCGAGTATGAAAACGGACGCGAGCGCGCCCATAACGAAATCGGTGTTGAAGGAGAATCCGAGGAACGTGCTGAAAAAGACCGCGAGCAGAACGCCCAGGGCGAAACCCGAAACAATCCCGATTCCGCCCATTTCAGGTATCTCCGGAGAGCCCGGCTTGCTCATGTCCTTCCCCACTATTCCGAATTTCCGCAGCCTCGGAATCAGCGCCCGGAGGACCGCGTAAGAGAACGCCCCGGATGCGAGGAAAAGCGCAAGCAGGTATACGTACATCACCGCACCCTGGCGATTTCCGTGCCGTTCTGCGCGAACACGGGCTGCGAGGAGAACAGCACCTCGTAGAGCGCGCTCCCGTCTATTTCCTGCACGTTGACCATCCTGTTTGACGCGCCCGTGAACGAGCCGTTGTACAGCCTCTTTATCTTGGTGAACGGGACGGTCTGCCTTTCGGTCGTGTACAGGAGCGCGTCCTCGGGAGCAAGCTCCCCGCCCGAAACGGCCATCTGGAGCACGGAGCCGTTTCCGTTGGAGAACACCGCGTACTGCCTGTTGTACGCGGCATCGGTGTAGAGCTGCGCGAATTGGAAGAAAACTGGCCTGTCCGCGTACGCCGCGTCAAGCGCCTTGGGCGAGAGTACGACGAACTCAGGCAGCGTGGCGTTCTTCTTGAGGAGCGCGCTCGCGTTGAGCAGCACCGCCCGCTTTCCCGAATAGTATTCAAATGCGTTCGGCCTTGCGAAAACCCCGAACGTGCCGTCCGTTGACTTCGCCGCGCCGAACGCCGCAAGCTCGCCCTGCGTAGGGTATCCCGCCGAAGCCGTGCTTGCCGCGTATACCGCGAGCAGCACGCTGAACGCCGTGAACAGCATCGCGAGCGCCGAAACGTCGTCCGACTTCACGTTGTGCAGGGAAATCGCTATGTACGCAACCCCGGATAGCAGGATTGCAGCCGCGAGCCCGGCAGCCGCGTCCCCCGAATAGAACCCCTGGAAAGCGAAGACGAAAACGGCCAGTACGAGCGCCTTGTCCCCGTGCGGCGCGTTCGCGAGCGCCTCAAGCCCCTTTGCGGCCGCCAGCGAAAGCGGGATGAGCGCGATTCCCGGGGCGAAAGGCGCGAAAATCACGCCTGCGCCGGCGAGCCCCGCCGCCACCCTGTCCTTCCTGTATTCATATGTGAGGAGCGCGGCCAATCCCAGCGGAAGGAGCACGCCCGCGTCCTTTATCGCGTTGAGCATGCCGTACTGCTTCCCTAGCGCGGATGCGAGCAGCGGGTTGAGCGAATACACGCTCGCCGCGTTCGCGCCCGCGACTATGAAAAGCGCGGCCGCGACGAATGAATAGAAGTCGTCGCCCTTGAGCACGTAGGCCGAAACTGCGAAAATTACCAGGGGGAGCAGTATGAAGAGCGCGTTCCCCGCGAGCTTGGCAGTCTCGAGCGAGACGTGCGCCTTGAGCAACAGCCCGTAGTCCGCGTCAGAGACTGTGGACGAGCCGAACGCGAAAACCATCGCCGCCGCGAAAGCCAGCAGCACCGCCGCATACGCCATCTTCCTGTCAAAACCCGTAGCCATAAGAAAACCCCGATCGCAAATGCTATCTCCTATCTTCCCTGATTCTCTTTAATATTTCCTTCGCGCGCTCCGCCTTGTAAACCCCCTCCCTCTCAAGCGCGGAGGCGACCTTTTCTATTTCCGCCTCGCCCTGAGCGCCTGCGACAGCCGCGAGGTTCCTCGCGTTGAGCCGCATATGCCCCTCCTGTATTCCGGAAGTGGAAAGCGCCCTCAGCGCCGCGAAATTGTTCGCAAGGCCGGCGCACGCGCAAGCCATCGCCAGCTCCTTCGCGCTTTTCGCCCCCAGAATCTTCAACGCGATTTTCGCCACGGGATTGGTGCTAATGCTGCCCCCCACCGTTCCTACTGCCATGGGCAATTCAATTGTCCCGACTAAGTTTCCATCCTTGTCCTTTTCGTAATGGGTTAGCGGCTGGTATTTCCCGCTGCTTGCTGCGTATGCGTGCGCCCCTGCCTCCACCGCCCTCCAGTCGTTTCCCGTTGCGACTACAACCGCGTCAATCCCGTTCATTATTCCCTTGTTGTGCGTCGCGGCCCTGTAAAGGTCGTTCCTGGCAAGTTCGTAGGCGTCCAGAATTCCCTCCATGGCCTGCTCGCCTATAATCTCTTTTTTCCAGATTGCCCTTGCCCTCGCCTTCCTCTTGTCCGCGTAATTGGAAAGTATGCGCAGTCTCGCGGTCCCTTCGCCCAATGCGTTTGTGATTTTGGGGGCAATTCCCTCGAGCATGGTGTTGATTGTGTTTGCGCCCATGGAATCCCGCACGTCAACCTCGAAATAAACTACCAGCATTTCCCCCCTCTCGGTCTTGAGCGGCCTCGCGTAAAGCGCCCTGAATCCGCCTCCGCGCTCCCCCATGCTCTTTGTGAGCCCGCGGCACTCCTTTTCCAACTCCGTTTTTGCGGCTTCAAGCGCCGCCGCGGCCTTCTTCGCGTTCTTTATTCCGACTACCTGCACCTGCCCGACCATTACGGGCTCGTCCGCTGAAGCGGCGAACCCTTCAGGAAGGCAGAGTTTCGCGCCGTTGGAAGCCGCAGCGACCACGCTTGGCTCCTCCACGGACATCGGAATCACGCAATCCTTGCCGTTAATCCTGAAATTGAGCCCCAATCCGAGGGGAATGTGCATGGCTCCCACCACGTTTTCGCTCATCCTCTCGGCAACCTGCATTTCGAGCGCCCCCGTGTTCTTGAGCACAGAAGCCTCGGCTTCGCTGAGCTGCGCGTATTCCCTGATGCGCCTCATCCTCTCCTCTACCGGGAGTTTGTAAAAGCCTGAAAAGTCGGCCATGC
>JAKANX010000045.1 GCA_021823425.1 Microcaldota archaeon | reverse complement strand
CGGTACCGTGATCGAGCCTTCTTCGCCAATCTGGGCGCCGATCCAGCAGGATATTCCCAGCTCCAGGTTGGTGGCTGCCAGGCGCAGGCGGCCTTCGTCGGAGGCCAGGAGGACATTTCCCAGTACGCGAAGCTCTCCGCCATTTCCGTGGTGAAGTTCGACGGCACCAGCATGGAGCTCGGCTCCATTTGCGGAAAGCCCTACCCTGTCAGCGTGCTCTCCATATACGACGCGGGAAGCTCGGACATACTGGAAATATCCAAGAAGTGATTTTTCCCTTGTTTTCATTTTCTTCGTGATTCGATGGAATTTACAGGAGACGAACTGCAGCTTTTTTCCCTTTTCTCCAAGCTCAGCGGAGTGGAAGCTGTAGACTTCGAAAAGACGGACTGGGGCTACGTGTTCCTCGTGCAGAAGCAGGACCTCGGCCGCGCAATCGGGAAGCAGGGCTCCACGCTCCAGAGGCTCAGGAACGCGATGAAGGCCAACGTGTTCGTTTTCGCGGACAGCACCGACTTGGACGAGTTCGTCCGGAACCTTTTCAACAACATAGCGATACTCAACATAGAGATAAGGGAGGCGATGGGCGAGAAGGCCGTATTTTTGATGGTGAACGAGCAGGAGCGCGGCCTCGCGATAGGAAAAGAAGGAATGAGGATAAAGATTGCCAAGCAGCTCCTCAAGAAGAAATTCAATTCCACCATTTCAATAAAGACGAGGAGGACCGGAGTTATAGAAGTGCCTCCGGAAATGCAGGGCAAGTTCTGAATCTGCCGAATCCTAGGCTTGATTGTTGATTATTCGTTCCCTATGGGAGTGTAGCTCGCTCCCGGGAACGCCCTCGTTCTCACAAGAGGCTTTTCCGCATCCGCAATCCACATCACGATGTGCATGCGGTGCTCGGCCGACGGCGACCTTCCCTGCGGGTCCAGCCCCGTGATGTCCATGTCCGTCCAAGTTATCAGCGAGGCCGGGGACGCGTCCCAGTGCCCTGCCCCGTTGTGAGGAAGCCCCGTTATCATTTCAACCGTTTCCCTTGATATCTCGTATTCCATCTCCCCTGCAACGAGCGGATGCTCCGAGACCCTTCCCTTGAGGATGTGCCTCAGCGCCGCGGTCGCGTCAATTCCGGTAGCTTTTCCGAACTCCTCCTCGGCGCGAATCGCGCCGCGCGAGCGCGCCTCGTACTTGCGCACGCCAGCGGAAAATGTCCCTGCCCTGCGCCCGATTATCTCCTGCGGCGCCCCCCTGCTGAAAACGAGGTTCCACTCCCCCCTCGCCTTGCCCGTGTGGCCGTGCATGTTCTCCCCGCGCTCCTTCAGGTATTCGTACGCCTTCTCGAAAATGTCCTGATGTATCCATGAGATGTACAAGCCCGCGCCCTTGGCTATGTGCTTTCCCACGTTCTCCCTGCTCAACGCCCTCGCACTGAGGCTGAGCTCAATTCCCGATGGCTGCCACCCGAAAACCGTGCGGATGCCGCGCTGCACGTCCAGCCGCGTGTTGGAAACCCCCTCGAAAACGACTAGGGCCCTTGATTTGTGCCTCGCGGGCTCGCCGATTGCGGGCTCGGCCATCACCTTTATCGTCGCAAGCGTCTTGTTGCCCAGAAAACTCCTTCCGGAGAAAAGGAATTCCGCACGCTGCTTCCTCATGCAGCTTCCTTCTGCGAGTTTGTGCATGCCTATAGAAGTGGCTGGAAGTTATTATAAATGTTATTTGGAGGTATTTACCCTCAAAGTTTTCCGCAGAACCCAGCTACCTTTTCCGCGTACGCGCCGGATTTCACTTCGCGCTCGTACACCTCAAGCGTGGCCTGCGCGCCCAGCCCCAATATCCGTTCCATCTCCTTGAAATTCTGCTTTCCCCCGCTGCCTCCGCACGTGCAGAACGCTGCGAATTTTTTCACCTTGCCCCTGTTCGCATCCGCATATGCCCTTACCGGAGGAGGAAGCCTAGCCGCCCAGACAGGCGTCCCGATTATTACCAAATCGTATTCGGATGCGTCCTTCCCCCCTCCCACCAGTTCGGACTTTTTGTTGGAGAGCGCGTCCATCCCGCCTTTCATGTACCCGAGCAGCCCGCCCCGGTCCTCCTTCTCCATGATTTCATCGGCGTCCGCGCGCAGCGTTTTGGCTATCTCCTGCCCCGTTTTCCTCGTGTTCCCGCTCCGGGAATAGAATACGACAAGTATTTTCATCCTGCTTTTCATTCCGGCCACCGCGTTTCGCGCCTTCTGCTACCAAAGTTAATCTTTATAAACCCCTCCGTCATAAATTCCTATGCTTCTAATTGTGGTGATTCAGAAGTATCGCTCTCGTTATGAACGTTCACAACGCATTCGGGAGACACGAGACAAAAGTAGACTAAAAAACATGCTTAGAAGGTGTGATAATGGGAAATGGAGAATACGCAGGAAGGAACCTGAAAAGGAAGAGGAAACTTTACAGATGGCTGTCCAAGCGCTGGAAGAGGAGGGCGCTCAAGCTCAAGCAGAAGTACGACCCGCTCGAGGGCTCGCCCATGGCGAAGGCAATCGTGCTGGAGAAAGTCGTATTGGAGCAGAAGCAACCCCACTCCGGGCTCATCAAGTGCGTCAAGGTGCAGCTGGTGAAGAACGGCAAGGTTGTCACGGCGCACGCGACGCGCGACAAGGCCATCACGTACATAGACGAGCACGACGAAGTGATGATCGCCGGCATGGGCGGCTCGCAGCGCGGCCAGATGGGCTCGGTGCCCGGTGTCCGCTACAAAGTGATAGCGGTCAACGGCGTTGATTTGCAGATGCTCCGCAAGAAGAGGAAGGAGAAGCCCAAGAGGTAACGGTGGTTTTCATGAAACTTTTCGGAAAATACGAGACTGAAGGAGTGGAGATAGCGGACCTGTCGCTCAAGCAGGTCGTCTCGCTCAAGCCCGCCAACGTGCCGCACTCTTTCGGCAGGCACGCGAAGAAGCAGTTCGCCAAGCAGAAAGTGAACATCGTCGAGAGGCTCGCGAACAAGCTCATGAGGGGCGGAACAGGCGAGAAGACGAGCGGAAAGGTCATACGCACAAAGGGAAGGATGCAGGGCAAGAAGCTCAAGGCCCTCCGCATAGTGGAGGGCGCGTTCGACCGCGTCGCGAAGCAGACCAACGAGAACCCGGTCGCGGTGCTCATAAAGGCGCTCCAGAATTCCGCGCCGCGCGAAGACGTCACGAGGGTGGCGTTCGGAGGCGTGAGCTACCAGGTCGCGACGGACATTTCCGGAACTAGGAGATTGGACCTCGCGCTGCGCAACATCACCCTTGCGGCGATAATGGGAAGCTTCAACAAGGGCAAGTCCCTGGAGGTCGCGCTCGCGAACGAGATTATGGCGACCGCAAAGGGCGACATACAGGCGAGCTACGCGATGCGCAAGAGGGACGAAATGGAAAGGATGGCCAGGAGCTCCAGGTAATCCTTCCTTTTATTTTTCCCAAAATGCACAATTGGTGATTCTGACATGGTACGAAAAGAATTTGTCGTTGACGAGGTCCAGCGCCTCATGGACAAGCTGGAGAACGTGAGGAACGTCGCAATCATCGCGCACGTGGACCACGGGAAATCCACGCTGACCGACTCGCTGGTCGCGAGGGCCGGGCTCATTTCCAAGGAGCTCGCCGGCGAGCAGCGGGTGATGGACTTCGACGAGCAGGAGCAGGCGCGCGGAATCACAATCAAGTCCGCGAATATCTCGCTCGGGTTCCAGTTCGAGGGCCAGGACTACCTGATTAACCTCATTGACACCCCAGGGCACGTGGACTTCGGAGGCCACGTGACAAGGGCCCTGAGGGCCGTAGACGGAGTCGTCCTCGTGGTGGACGCGGTCGAGGGCATAATGCCCCAGACCGAGGCCGTGCTGAGGCAGGCGCTCAAGGAGCGCGCCAAGCCGACGATATTCATCAACAAGGTGGACCGGCTGATAAACGAGCTCAAATTGGACTCAACGGCGATGCAGCAGAGGTTCCTCAAAATCATAGCCGGGCTCAACAAGATAATCACGATGAACGCGCCCAAGGAATACGTGGACACCTGGAGCATAGACGTCATGAAGGGCAACATCGCGTTCGGAAGCGCCTTCAACAAGTGGGCCGTCTCCGCGGTCTCCATGAAGAAGAACAAGCTCTCGTTCAAGGACATCTACGAGAAGGTGCAGGCGGGCGAGAAGCAGTTCCTGATTGACAAATCGCCTTTGGATGAAGTGCTTTTGGAAATGGTGATAAGGCACCTTCCGAACCCGAAATTCGCGCAGGCATACCGCATACCGGTCCTGTGGAAGAACGGGGACCTCACCACCGAGGGGGGCAAGGAAATGCTTTCGTGCAACGCGGCCGGAAAGACGGTCGGCGTCTGCTTCGGAGTGGTGTACGATGAGCACGCCGGCGAAGTCGGCGTCGTCCGGCTGTTCTCAGGAAACGTGAAGAAGAGCGACCAGCTCTACATCTCTTCCAAGAAGCAGTTCTCCAAGGTCCAGCAGGTGGCCATCTACATGGGGCCTGACCGCGTGCAGGCAGAGCACATTAGCGCAGGAAACATCGGCGCCATAATCGGCGTGCGCGACCTCTTCGTCGGCGAGACCGTTTCTACGGAGATAATCGAGCCGTTCGAGCAGATTAAGCACTACGCCGAGCCGGTCATCACCAAATCCATCGAGGCCAAGGAGAGCAAGAATCTCGCCAAGCTAATTGAAGTGCTCAGGGGAATCAAGAAGGAGGACCCCACGCTCAAAATCGAGCTCAACCAGGAGACCGGAGAGCACCTCATCAGCGGGATGGGCGAGCTCCACCTTGAAATAATAGAATACAAGATAAGGAACGAGAAGAAGCTTGAAATCAAGACCTCGCCGCCCGTCGTCGTGTACAGGGAAACCCTCACGGCGCAGTCGCCGGAGGTGGAAGGGAAGTCGCCGAACAAGCACAACAAGATAAAGGTGATTGTGGAGGCGCTTCCGCCGGACGTGATGAAGGCGCTCGAGGACGGGACGATTCCCGACGAGAAGCCCAAGGGCAAGGAGGGAATTGAGAAGCTCATCGCCGCGGGAATGGAGCGCGACGAGGCCAAGGGCGTGTGGGACATCTACAACCACAACATCCTCGTTGACGCGACCAAGGGGGTGCAGTACCTCAACGAAGTGGAGGAGCTCATAATCCAGGGCTTTGAGGAGGCCATGGACAAGGGGCCGCTCGCCAAGGAGAAGGTCACTGGAATAAAGGTCACCATAACCGACGCGTCCCTGCACGAGGACAACGTGCACCGCGGGCCCGCGCAGATGCTCCCGGCAATCAAGAGGCCGATTTACGCAGCGATGCTCACGGCTGGAATAACGCTTCTCGAGCCCAAGCAGAAAGTCACCGTCAACGTCCCGCAGGAATACGCCGGGAACGTGGTGACGCTCACGCAGGGCAAGAGGGGCCAGCTCATAGACATGCAGCAGGACGGCGAGTACACGAACATAATAGTGAAGATGCCGGTCGCGGAAATGTTCGGGTTCGGAAGCGACCTCCGCTCCGCCACGCAGGGCAAGGCAATTCCCTACCAGGAATACGCGGGCTACGAAACCATGCCCAAGGACCTTGTCGCGAACGTGGTCAAGAAGGTGAGGGAGCGCAAGGGGGACAAGCCCGAGCCGCCGAGCCCGCAGGAATTCCTTGATTAGCCTTTCTTTTATTTTTTTTAGCCTAGAACCAATCCAGCTTTTTTATAAAAGCTGTAAAAATGTGTTTATAAATATTTGGAAACCCTTTTAAATGGGGCAAATCCAAATTTATGAGGGGGAAAACATGGGATTGAGACCCGGAAGAACAATGAGGGACACTAACAAGCCTTCGTGGAGCAGGTATTCGCGCAAGAGGCCCAAGAAGTCCTACATAAAGGCGATGCCGCACCAGGACATAACGCAGTTCAGGATGGGCACGATGAAGCAGGACTACAACATAACGTTCAGGCTGATTAGCCAGCAGGACATCCAGATAAGGGACAACGCGCTTGAGAGCGCGAGGCAGGCCGTGAACAAGTACCTGGAGAAGGTGATGCTCGGCAACTTCTATTTCGTTGTCCGCGTGTTCCCCCACCAGGTGATAAGGGAGAACAAGATGATTGCCGGGGCCGGCGCAGACCGTCTCCAAAAAGGAATGAGGCAATCATTCGGCCGCGCGACCGACAAGGCCGCCCGCGTCCGCAAGATGCAGGAGGTCATAACGATAGACACTTACAAAGACAAGCTTCCCTTCATACAGGCCGCGATAGACCGGGCGCTCAAGAAGCTCCCCGGCGCGTACAAGCTCGTGATGGAGGACAAGGCCGCAGCCTGAAGCCTGTTTCGGGTTTCCGGTTCCGGGTTTTGAACCGGGGCGCGGAGCCCAATCTTCAGGGTAAAACCCCGAAGAGGCAGTTGCCGGAACGCCGGCAACTGGAGACCGAAAACTCGCGACTGGAAACCGCCGCCTTTGGCGGCTGGGGTGGGAGATATGGACAAGAAGACTGTTGCAGACGACGCGCTCATTAGCACGGACATAGACAGCCTCATAAAGTATCTCTCGGCCAAGAAGCGCATAGACGTGGGCACGCTGGCCCGCGAATTGGGCATGAAGCCCGACATAGTGCGCAAGTGGGTGGCAATCCTAGAGGACGAGGGCTACGTGCGGGTGGACTACCACCTGCTAAACGAGTACGTCTCGTGGACGGGCGAGGACCGCACCTCGGTGGAGCAGGAAATACAGGAGGCGCTCCCCAAGAAGGAGGAGAAGAAGGAGAAGCCGGATTTCTCCCAGAATGAATACGTTCCGAAGGAGCCGGTGCAGCAGAAGCCCGAGGAAAAGAAGGAGGAAAAGGAGAACCTGTTCAAGCAGGCCGAATTCAAGCCCGAGCCCGAGGCATTCAAGGCGGACGAGCGCGTTGAACGGATTATGGAGCGCCTCGGCGAGAAGTCCGATAAGCCCGAGAAGAAATCCAAGCCCGCAGAGGAGGCGACAAGGAACATAATCTCGTCTTTCAAGGAGGAGCGCAGCGACAAGGACGTGGAGCGCGAGGAGGAAATCCTCAAGGAGACCATGGCCGAGGCGCGCAAGGGAAGGGAGCCCGCGCCTTCAGCCAAAGTTTCCGTTTCTTCAGCAAAATCCAGGGCGCAGGAAACCGCGGAACGCGAGGAAAGGGCGCAGAAGGAGAAGGAGGGCGAGGAAATCGCGTCCCTCAAGCGCTCGCTTTCCGAGTACATGGACGAGATAAAGGTGCAGAAGGACGAGATTGAAAAGCTCAAGGCCGCGCGCGAGAAGCTGCTGGCCGAGGCTTACCTTCCGCTGGAGAGCAGGTTCAAGTCCGCATTCGACAGCATAACCGAGAGGCTGCTGGAGAAGGAGGGCAAGATAATAGAGATGAAGGAGCGCGTTATGGAGCTTCCCGGCAAGATAGGCGAAATCGGGAAAGTGGAGGCGGCGCTCAGGCGCATAAGGGAGGAGGGCCGGCGCTCGCTGGCCGCGAACCGCGACGAGATGGCAAGGCTCGCGCGCGGGCTCAAGGACGAGGACTCGCGGCTCAAGGAGGAGATTTCCTCTATTGAAAAGGACGCCAAGGCGCGCAAGGCCGAAGTCCTGGACATCACCCACACGCTCACGGAACTGGAGGCGAGGGAAGGGGGAATAAAGAAGAGCCTTGAGGAGCTCAACAGGCAGCTCGCGGAGATAAACGAGGGCGTCGCGGCCTCCTACGGCACGCTCTCGCAGCTCACCCAGACAAGGGGCGAGCTCTCGCGCAGGCTGGAGAACATAAAGATTACGCTGGACTCGCGGGCGAACGAGGCTTCC
>JAKANX010000044.1 GCA_021823425.1 Microcaldota archaeon | reverse complement strand
GCTCGCGAAAAACATACCTAGGATACGAATGGAGAAGGAGGGCTTTGCCGGCGGCGCGGTGGGCTATTTCTCCTACGACTACGTGCGCAACGTGGAAAAGCTCCCGCAAAAGGCCAAGGGAGGCCCCGATTTCCCTGATTTCGAATTCGGCATCTTTGAAGATTGCATAATCTACGACCACCGCGAACGAAGCGTCTCGTACATCTCCCATTCCGAGGACCGCTCGCAGGAGATTATGAAACTTACGAAGGAGGAGCTCTTCCTCGGCCCGTTCGAGGCGGGAAACCCGAGGGCGAACATGGACAAGGACAAGTATGAGTCCGCAATAGTGCAGGCCAAGGAGCGCATCGCCGCAGGCGACATATTCCAGGTGGTGCTCTCGCGCAGGTGCGAGTTCCCGTTCGAAGGAAACCTTCTGCGCTTCTACAACGTGCTCAAGCAGGTCAATCCCTCGCCGTACATGTACTTCCTGAGCTTCGGCGACCGCAAAGTCGTGGGTTCGAGCCCGGAGAACCTCGTGCGCGTGGAGGGGAGGAAAATAGATTCCTACGCGACTCTTGCGGGAACGCGGCCGAGGGGAAAGACTCCGGAGGAGGATGCAAAACTTGAATTGGAGCTGCGCAACGACCCCAAGGAGAAGGCCGAGCACCTCATGCTCGTGGACCTCACGCGCAACGACGTTGGGAAAGTCTCGCAATTCAATTCCATATCCGTGCCCGAGCTCATGGACGTCCACAAATACTCGCACGTCCAGCACCTCGGCTCGCACGTGGTGGGCACCCTAGCAGAAGGGAAGGACGCATTCGACGCGTTCAACGCGCTTTTCCCTGCAGGGACTATTTCCGGGGCGCCGAAAGTGCGCGCGATGGAAATCATAGATGAATTGGAGCCGGACAGGAGGGGACCTTACGGCGGTGCAGCAGGCTATTTTTCCTTCAACGGGAACTGCGACTTCGCGATTTCCATACGCACGCTTTTCGCGCAGAGGCAAAAAGCGTACGTGCAGGCCGGCGCAGGGATAGTGTACGATTCGGTGCCTGAAAAGGAATACTATGAAACGGAAAACAAGATGGGCGCGCTAATTAGCGCGCTAACTGCGGGCGGTCCACAATGAGGCTTTCCAGTTTTCAGTTCCGGGTTTTGGTGGCCGCATGATACTCATAATAGACAATTACGATTCGTTCGTGTACAACCTCTACCAGTATTTCGGGGACTTGGGCGCAAATCCGAAAGTTGTGCGCAACGACGCGATTTCAATAGGGGAAATAACCAAGCTCGCGCCCGAGAAAATCGTGCTCTCGCCCGGCCCCGGAAACCCCACGAACAGGGCGGACTTCGGGGTGTGCATGGACATCCTTGGGGCGGTTTCGGAAAAGAAACTCAATTGTCCGGTTCTGGGCGTGTGCCTCGGCCATCAGGGGATAATAGCGCATTTCGGGGGAAAAATTGTGCGCGCACCAAAGCCGATGCACGGCAAGACGAGCGAAATTACCCACGATGGGAACGGGCTTTTCGCAGGGATTAATTGCCCGCTCCGGGTCATGCGCTACCATTCGCTAATCGGCACGCAAATCCCGGACTGCCTCGCAATAACCGCGAGGAGCGGCGACGACGGCGCGGTGATGGCCGTGCAGCACAGGTCCCTTCCGGTTTTCGGGGTGCAGTTCCACCCCGAAAGCATTATGACCGGGGAAGGAAAGAAAATAATCGGGAATTTCATGGGGTTTTGAAATGGAAATATTGCAGCAGCTGGTTTCGGGAAAGAGCCTTGAATCGCAGGAAGCCGGCGAACTGATGGAAAAGATAATGGCAGGCTCGCTCACGCCAGCGCAGATGGGCGCAGTCCTCGTCGCGCTCAAGATGAAGGGCGAGACCGAGGCTGAAATAGCCGCGTTCGCGACGGTGATGCGGGAGAACGCGGTCCGCATCCGCCCGAAAATGGATGGAAAAGGATTGCTTACGGACACGTGCGGCACAGGGGGCGACTCCTCGGGCACGTTCAACGTTTCCACTGCAGCAGCGCTGATAGCCGCAGGCGCAGGCACCAAGATAGCAAAGCACGGAAACCGCTCTGTTTCCAGCAAATCCGGCTCAGCGGACGTGCTAGAGCAGCTCGGAGTAAGGCTGCTGCAGCCGGCGCAAGTTGAAAAATGCATTGAAAAGAACGGAATCGGGTTCATGTTCGCTCCTTATTTCCATCCTGCGATGAAAAATATCGCGCCCATAAGGAAGGAATTGGGAATACGCACCGTTTTCAACATCCTCGGCCCGCTGGCCAACCCCGCAGGAGTGCAGGCACAGGTATTGGGCGTGTTCGAGCCAAGCATGACGGAAAAAATGGCGCTCGCCCTTTCTTCAATGGGCGTCCAGCACGCGCTCGTGGTCCATTCCGAAGGCATGGACGAAATAGGGCTCGGAAGCACCAAAGTCACGGAATTGAGCCAGCAGGGGCTGATGTCCTATTACCTGAGCGGCGAAAAGCTGGGGTTCAAGAACGGTAAAATACCGCAGGCGGGCTCAAAGGAGGAGAGCGCAGCGATAGTGAAGGGCGTTCTGGAAGGCAGGAAGGGCCCTGCGCGCGACATTTCCATACTGAATGCCGCGGCAGCGATTTACGTGGGCGGAGGCGCGCCCTCGCTTTACGATGGAATAGCGATTGCGGAAAAATCAATTGATTCTGGAAAAGCGCTCGCAAAGCTAAATGCGCTCGCAGCGTTCACCGGTGAATAGCATGGACATACTGGACAAATTCATTTCAAGCGCGAAGGAGAGCATAAGGGAAGGCTACTATGAAGTGGAAAAGCAAGCCAAAGTGAAAAAAGTTTCCTTGCGCAAAAAGCTGGACTCCGGGAAATTCACCCTTATTGCCGAAATAAAGCACGCCTCTCCTGCCGGGGAATATTCGTTTGATTACATAGACGTTGAAAAGGCAGCGATGGATTTCGCGCAGTGCGGCTCTGACGCGATTTCAGTAGTAGCAGAGCCGAAAATATTCCGGGGGAACCTTCATAATATAACAATCGCGAAGAAGGCCGGTTTGCCCGTGCTGTTCAAGGATTTCGTCTTGGGCGAACAGCAGATAGACGCTGCACGCAAAGTGGGCGCGGACGTCGTCCTTCTGGTGGTGAAAGTAGCGGAGCGCGAAAGCCTCGATTTGGATGGGCTGGTGGATTACGCGCACAAGCAGGGGCTTGAAGTGCTTCTGGAAGCGTACGACGAGAGGGAAATGCAAATCGCGATGAAAACGAAAGCCGACATACTGGGGATAAACAACCGCGACCTCCAGACCCTGAAAGTGGACCTGAACCGCACTGCGAATATTCTAAAAAAAGTGAAATTGGACCGCCCGCTAATTAGCGAGAGCGGCTTGAAGGGCCGCGCGGACGCGGAATTCGTGAAAAATGCGGGAGCGAGCGGAATACTCGTGGGAACGGCGATATGGAAGGCGCAGGACCTGAGGGAAAAGGTAAAGGAGCTGAGGGTGTGAGCATGCAACGTTACTTTGGTAAATACGGCGGGCAGTTCGTTCCGGAAACGCTTATTCCCGCGCTCGGGGAACTCGAGGCGGCGTACGCGAAATACAGCAAGGACGCGGCATTCCAAAAAGAGTTTGAATATTACTTGAAAAATTACGCAGGAAGGGAAACCCCGCTTTACTTCGCGGAGCGCCTCACGAAAAATGCAGGGGGCGCGAAAATCTACCTCAAGCGCGAGGACCTGCTTCACACGGGCGCGCACAAGATAAACAACGCAATCGGCCAAATTCTCCTTGCAAAGAAGATGGGCAAGAAAAGGATAATCGCGGAGACCGGCGCAGGCCAGCACGGCGTCGCAACAGCCGCGGCAGCGGCTCTTTTCGGCATGGAATGCGAGGTTTACATGGGCAAAGTAGACGTGGAGCGGCAGGCGCCGAACGTTTTCCGCATGAAGCTGCTTGGGGCAAAGGTCAATACGGTGGTGAGCGGCTCCCAGACCCTCAAGGACGCGGTGAACGACGCGCTCCGCGACTATACCGCAAATTTCAAGGACACCCATTATCTCCTGGGCTCTGCCCTTGGCCCGCATCCCTACCCGACTATGGTGCGCGACTTCCAATCCGTGATAGGAAAGGAGGCGAGGGCCCAGATAATTGAGGCCGAGGGCAGGCTTCCCGACTATCTTGTCGCGTGCGTTGGCGGAGGCAGCAATTCAATAGGATTGTTCTACCCTTTTTTAGACACGAAATGCAAGATGGTGGGCGTTGAGGCAGGAGGGGACGGAAAGAGGCACGCAGCACGATTGACAGGCGACGGAAGGCTCGGAATCCTCCATGGGATGATGAGCTACCTTCTCGAGGACGAGAACGGCCAGATTAAGGAAACGCACTCGGTTTCAGCAGGGCTTGATTACGCGGGCGTGGGCCCTGAGCACGCGAAGCTACACGAGGACAAGCGCGTTCAGTATGTTTCCATTCTGGACAGCGAGGCGCTCGCGGCGTTCCATCTGCTTTCCTCGCAGGAGGGGATTATCCCCGCTCTGGAAAGCTCGCACGCGGTCGCGCACGCGCTCAAGATTGCAAAATCGGCTCCAAAAGACGAGGCGATTATAGTGAACCTATCCGGCCGCGGGGACAAGGACGTGGACCACGTGAGGAGGGTTGAGGGTGGCGCATTATGAGCAGGATAGGCGAAATGTTTGAAGCGAAGCGGAAAACCGGGAACGCGAAACCCTCGTTCATGCCCTACGTGTGCTGCGGGGACCCCTCGCAGGAATTCACGCTCCGGCTGGTGGAAACGCTCGTTTCCAGCGGTGCTTCCGCGATAGAATTCGGAATCCCGTTCTCGGACCCCATAGCGGACGGCAAGACCATACAGGCGGCATCAGCGCGCTCGCTCGCAGCAGGCATGACGCCTGCAAAGGCGGTTGAAACAATCGCGCTCCTGCGCAGGCGCGGCGTGGGCGTGCCCATAATTGCGATGACCTATTACAACATCATCTTCGCGAACGGGACTGAGAAGTTCCTCAAATCCCTAAAGGCTGCCGGCGCGGACGGGCTGATAGTTCCCGACGTGCCGATTGAGGAATCCGGGGAGCTGAGGAAAAAATGCGCCCAAGCCGGAATTGAAATGGTCCAGCTCATCACCCCGAATTGCCCAGATGCGCGCATAAGCAGGATTGCGGCTTCTTCCGGAGGCTTCCTCTACGCTGTTTCCGTTCTGGGAATAACGGGCGCAAGGGACAAGGTCGCGCCCGAAGCCCTTGATTTGGTCAAGAGGGCCAAGAAGCTAACCTCTCTTCCAATAGCCGTTGGATTCGGCATCTCCAAGCCAGAGCACGCAAATGCTCTCGCGCAGGCCGGCGCGGACGGCGTGATTGTCGGAAGCGAAATCGTCAACCTCTACACAAATGCGAAGAACGGAGAGGAAGCGCTCGCAGAGATAGCTGCGTTCGCAAAAAGCATGTCCGGAAAGTAGGTTTTGAAATAGAAAACAGGAAATAAAAAAATCAGGAGCATCCGGGCGTGTCCACATCCGTCGTGGGCGTTGCCTTCCCTGCCTTGGGCACCTGCGCCCTCCACTGCCCGTAAATCTGCTCCTTTTCCTTTTCCGGCACCTGTGCCATGTCTATCTTGCCCGTCGCTATGCGGGTGGTTATTTTTCCAATCGTTTCCTTGCTTATCGGCCCGACCTGCTCGGTGGGCGGCCGCGGCTTGCACATCCCCTCCCTTATTTTCGCGAAATCCTCGGCCAGAGGCTCTTTCCTCACAATCCTCAATGCTGGCGCAGCAGCCGTGCCTCCTGCCTCGTTCCCGGTCTTTTTCTGAACTACTCCACCCATCAGTTCCCACCTCGTAAGCTTGGCCTGCGCCGCCAACCGGGCATGCTCCCTGGGCGTGCGCAAACGTGAAAAAACGTTTGTCGCAGGCCTATTTAAAGGCTTTGACAAAAATTAGCAGATTTTATATAATTTGACCAATATTGCTATTGCATGACAAACATCAACTCCATAGTCTGGAACTACATAGACGGCCGCACCGAAATCAAGAAGACGCTGCTCGCGCGCCTGATAAACGCGAGCGCGCTCGCCCGGAAAATCGCCGAAGACGAAAGCCTGGAGGGCAGCATGGACGCGATAATGAGCGCGATAAGGCGCTACGAGGGCAGCAGGGAGAAGGCGTCCTTCTACAAGCGGATATACGACCTCTTCGGCAAGGCTCGCGTGTCGGCAAAAACCCGCCTCGCGTCCATCCTCGTGCGCAAGAACGACGAGACCCGGAGGAAGGTGGAGTCCATATACTCGGGCGCGGGCCTGAGGCGCGACTCGACCCTGAGGATTTTCGAGCTGACCAACTACATAAAGATAATCGCGGACGAGGAGAACCTCGGCCAGATAAGGGACATGTTCTCCCGCGGGGACATAGAGAACGTGGAAAAGGACCTCGGGGAAATAACAATCAATTACAACGACGACATAACCAAAATCCCGGGCGTGTTCGCGCTCGTCTCCAACGAGATGGCGCTCAACGACATAAGCATAATAGACTCAATGATATGCCACCGCGAGCACATCATCCTCATGGGCGAGGAATCGCTGGAAAAGGCGCTCAAGATAACGCTCAACCTCGCGCGCACGCACCGCAGGCACCCTTCGGGGGCCGGGTAAACGTTTTTTAACCCCTTTCCCCTTTAATCAAATATATAGGAAAGTGTGGTTTGAATGGCATTTGCTAGGGAAAAAAAGGCCTGGAACGGGTTCTTCTATTTCTTCAGCTTTAGCTATGCCTAGGGAAAACCACGCAAAAAACTTTCCTTTCTTCCTTTGGTGGTTTTCCCATATCCCTGACAGCCAGTGCTAACAATAAAAAATCCCGATGAAAAAGGTGAAATCATGAAGAACATAAAGCTCGCGGGCCTCTCCGGCTCCAAAAGGACCGTGGTCCGCGTCGGCAACGCGAAAGTCGGCGAAGGCTTCACGGTGATAGCAGGGCCGTGCAGCGTGGAGAGCGAGGAGCAGACCATTGAAACCGCGATAGCGGTCAAGGCGGCGGGCGCGCAGATGCTCCGAGGGGGCGCGTTCAAGCCCCGCACGTCGCCCTACGCGTTCCAGGGCCTTGGGCTAAAAGGGCTCAAGATTCTCGCAAAGGCGCGCGACATAACCGGGCTCCCGATAGTGACCGAAGTGATAGACACGAGGGACGTGAGCTGGGTGTGCGAGTACGCCGACGTATTGCAGATAGGCGCGCGCAACATGCAGAACTTCTCCCTGCTCAAGGAAGTGGGCAAGGCGAACAAGCCCGTGCTGCTAAAGCGCGGGATGCACTCCACGATTGAGGAATGGCTGAACTGCGCCGAATACATACTCAACGACGGCAACCCGGACGTTATTCTGTGCGAGAGGGGGATAAGGACTTTCGAGACCTACACGCGCAACACGCTGGACCTCTCCGCGGTTCCGGCGATAAAGGAGCTCACGCACCTTCCGATAATAACTGACCCGACGCACGGGACAGGAAGGGTCTCGCTCATCGGGCCGATGGCGCTGGCCTCGGTCGCAGCCGGCGCGGACGGCATGATAGTGGAAGTGCACAGGAACCCCGCAGAGGCCCTGAGCGACAAGGACCAGGCGCTCACGCCTCCTCAGTTCGCGGACCTCATGAAAAAAGTGAACGCGCTGCACGGGTTCATGGAGAAATTGAAATGATGCGAGTGATGCGATGAAAACCCTAAAGATAGAAGGCGCGACCGGAAAGTCCTCAATCGCCGTAGGCGAGCCGATTGCGAACGTGGAGCGCTACTGCAGGGGCGGCAAGAAAGTGATAATAACCGACCGCACGGTGCAGGTCCTGCACGGCCCGCTTCTTCCGAAATGGGAGATAATAGAAATAGGGCAGGGCGAGAGGAACAAGACCCTAGAGACGGTTGCGAAAATTTACGGGCGCTTCCTTGAACTGGGGCTGGACCGCTCCTCTTGCGTCCTCGGGATTGGAG
>JAKANX010000043.1 GCA_021823425.1 Microcaldota archaeon | reverse complement strand
CTGAGTTTAAAATGATGAGCTTTTATGGATTATTGTGGGTTTGGGTTGCGATATTTATAAACCGCGGCTGAGGAATGAGCCCATGCTCAAGAACAGCGAATTAGGGCAGGCGTTCTCCAAAGCACTAGGGAGGGTTTTCAGGAACGTCCCGGTCCATCCCAACGCCATTACGGCTAGCTCGGCGGTTTTCGCGCTCGCGGGCTACCTCGCCTACGACTATTACGGGGGCTGGGTCTCGTTCGCGCTTTTCGCGCTCGCGCTGCTCGCGGACGCGGTTGACGGCGCGGTCGCGCGGGAAAGGGGCTTGGAGAGCCGCAAGGGCGCGTTCATAGATGGGGTGTTTGACCGGGTGGTGGAATTCTTCATGATACTCACGCTGCTGGGCGCGCCCATTCCGGTATTGATTCTGCAGAAGCAGGTGTGGCTGCTCCTCGTGCTATTCTTCGGGGCCGGATTGACGGGCTACATAAAGGCGTACGCCGAGCACACCGGGGTGATGCACCACGCGAGGGCGGTGAAAATGCCCGGGATGCTCGAGAGGGCCGCGCGGGTGCTGCTGCTCATGCTGGTTTTCTTCCTCGTGCTCACCCAAAGCCCGTATTCGGCAGTCGTGCTAATGTTCACCGCGGTCCTCGCGCTGCTCACCAGCGTGGAAAGGTTCTCAATAGCCCTCGGCTCCAAGGACTGACCGCATGCTTGACAAGGAGAAGAGCGAGGTCGCAAGCCAGGGCGCGAGGGGAACGCTCTTCAACATCGCCTCCGCGGCAATCGGCAAGGGAAGCGGGCTTCTCTTTTACATAGTGCTGCTGCGCTTCGTGACCCCCGCCGAAGGGGGGATTTATTTCCTTTACATCGCGTTCGCAACGGTGATTGGAATACTGGGCGCGTTCGGCATGGCGGACTCGCTCGCGCGATTCATACCTTTCTACGAGGGCGGCGGGCGGCGGGGGAAAATACGGCCGCTGGTCGCCACGGTATTCCTCGCCTTCCTCGTCTTTTCCGCAATCCTGGGCGCGGCAACGTTCTTCGGGCAGGGCGCGGTTGCGCGCTATTACAGCGCGGATCTCGCCTCCATCATTTACATGACGTACTGGACGGGAGTCGCACTGTCGCTCAATTCCGTGCTCACGCTCGCGCTTTTCGGCTTCAAGAGGTTTGACGAGGTCGCGGCGTGGTCCGCGCTCCAGCCGGTTCTCAAAATCGGGTTTGCGGGGGCAGCTTTTCTATTGCTTGCGGGCGGGCTGGACGCCGCGCTCTGGGCGACTTTCCTTGCGGCGATGGTTTCAAACGTCGGGATGCTGGTCTCGGTGGCCTTCAGGCTCGGAAAATTCCCGGGCAGGCTCGGCATCCTCGGCAAAAAGGAAATTGGGGAAATATTCAAGTACGGGAACGCGGCTGCGCTCAACCAGTTCTCGGGCTCCCTTATGAGCTACACGGACACCATGGTCCTCGCGTACTACGTCGCGGCCCCGGTTATAGGCGCGTACAACGCGGTGATGAACATGGCGAGGAGCGCGATACAGACAATTTCCGCGCAGATATTCTCCGTGCTCACGTCCATGCTCTCGCACCTGCACGGCGCCAAGTCCGAGGTGTTCGGGCCGCTCGCGAGCAACGGGGCGAGGTGGAGTGCGTACATAACGCTTCCCATAGCGGCGTTGAGCATGCTGTTCGCAAAGGAGGCGGTGGAGCTCTTCTTCCCCGCATACGCTGAATACTACTGGCTGATGTACGTGCTCGTTCCGGGCCTGCTAATTAGCGTGGTCTCGCTTCCGGCGCGCAGCGCGCTTTCCGCAATCGGAAGGACGGACCTGCTCCTCAAATCCACCCTGATTGGAATATTGCCGAACATCGCGCTGAACCTGCTGCTCGTTCCCATATACGGGCTGTGGGGCGCGCTCGCAGGAACCACGCTGGCGTATTTGGTGAGCGAGGGGCTCGCGATATATTATTCCATGAGACTGGCGAAATTCTCCCTCCACGCGATGATTGCGAACGCGTTCGCGCCCACCATGGTAATGTTCGGCGCCGGGTTCGCGTCCTACAGGCTGCTATTTGACTTTTCGGCAGCTGGGCACTGGGCCGAGCTGCTCGGAGTGATACTGGCCTCGCTGCTCGCTTTCCTCGTGTATTTCCTTTTCCTCGTGTGGCTGGGCGGGCTGAACAGGACGGACAGGCACCTGGTGGACAAGACGGTGCGGGCTGCGCTGGGAATGGCGGGGCTGAAAATCAGTCTTCAAAGGTGAGCTTGGTCTGCTTTATAGTCTCAAGGGTCTTCCACTTCTTCCTAGTGTAGGGCGTGGCGCGGAGGAGGTTTTCCTTGACCTTGAGGAACTTTATCGTCTTCTCGTCCCCGGGATAGCCGGAGCCGAAGTCGCCTATCTCCTTTTTTATCTCCTCTATTTTGGCGTCCCTCAGGACTTTGGCGCATATGCTCGCCGCAGCGACTATGGGGTGGTTCTCGTCGGCCTTGTGCTCGGCCTCGTATTTCTTCACGCCGTAGCGCTCCATCCGCTTTGCGAAGACCCACGAATACCTGTCCGGAAGGTCTATCTTGACGTTCACGTCCCCGTCAAGGCTCTTTATGAGCTTGGCCATGTACATCGCCTCTATTTCGTTGAGGGTCTCCTTGTCCATGAGCGTGTTGAGGTTCTGGGCGCTGAGCTCCACGAAATTAATCTTTCCGAGGTGCTTGAGCTGCGCGAATATCTCTTCGCGCTGCTTGGCCGAGAGCTGCTTGGAGTCCTTCTTGCAGATTGCGTTCACCTTCGCCTCGCTCGCGCTTCCGCAGGAGAAGATGGCTATCACTAGCGGGCCGATTACCGGGCCGCGGCCGGCTTCGTCTATTCCGGCGATAAGGACCATAGGTGGGTAAGGATTAGAAAATTAATAAGAGTTGGCTTTGCGAGCCAACGCGCCTTGTCCTGGAAAAAGAAGGTTATTCGTAGACGAGGTTCCTTTTCTCCACGATTACGAAGTCGCCGACCGCGGTGACTGCCTCGTAAGGAATGAGTATCATGCCGTCCTCCTTGCGGAGCTTGTTCGCGCTCTCGCTGTCGGGTTTGGGCTCTGTTTCGAGATTCTCCACCTTCCCGGTGACCTCGTTGATGTTCACGTCAACGAGCCTTCCAAAATCCTCTCCGTCGTTCGTTATTATTTTTTTTCCAGACAGCTGCCTTGCGATAAGGTACTTTGCCATTAAAACCACCTAAGGTCGTCTCTACTTAGATACCACGCAATATCTTTTAAACTATTGCCCGGTATCACCGTCCTCGTATTTTGGGGAGTGCGTGTATATAGGGGAAAAAATATTTAAACCAGTTTGAAGCTCGC
Organism: Microcaldota archaeon; assembly: GCA_021823425.1. Lineage (GTDB taxonomy): Archaea > Micrarchaeota > Micrarchaeia > Anstonellales > Bilamarchaeaceae > JAHJBR01. Next base: position 4,646 of record JAKANX010000043.1, on the reverse strand, counting down.
GAGCAAGGACGCGAATTCGTTTTCCCGCTCTTCCAGCAGGGTGGAGTTTTCCGCGTACCCGGGCTCGAAAACGAGGAAGACTATGTAGTAGCGCTGGCCGTTCCGGGCGTATGCGAAATGCGCGTACGAGCGCTTGGAGGTGCCGTTTCGCTCGTCAAGCAGCCACACCCTCTGCTCCAGCGCGGGGAGGCCGGCGAGCACCGAGGGGGCCTGGCTCTGGCTGAGCACGCGAACGTCCCCGGAAGGCGAGGAGATGCGCGAGAGCATGGACAGCGAGAGGTTTCTCAATGTGGCGTTTTCCGAGCTATACGTGCTAAGGACAGCAATCTGGGAGCCCTGCGCGGGGGGCGAGAAAATCGTGCGAAGCCCGTCGTCGTAAACCGCCCATCCCGCGGGATAGGAGACTGAAAAGCCCTTGAGCCGGTCCTCGTAGGACTGCTGGCCGCCTATGCAGCCGAGCAGGACGAGAAGCAGGGCTGCGAGGGCGAAAACGCGGTTATTTCCCATGAGATAAAGACTCAAAAAAGGTTTATATGCTGTTGGCTCCTATTCATCTATCGGTGAGGGGATTCTTATGGCTTACAAGGTCGCTATTTCGGGTTTTGGGAGAATCGGCAAGATGTTCCTCCGCGCAGCAGTGGCCCAGGGCGCGCTCGGCCGGGATTTCGAAGTGGTCGCGATAAACACGAGGAGCAAGCCGGAGATGCACGCCCACCTTTTCAAGTACGACTCGGCGATGGGCAGGTTCGACGGCACTGTTGAGGTAAAGGAAGGCTTCTTCGTGGTCAACGGGCAGAAAATAAGGTGGATAAGGGAGACCGACCCGCTCAAGCTCCCATGGAAGGAGCTGGAAGTGGATCTGGTGCTAGAGAGCAGCGGCGAATTCCGCGAAAGGGAGGAGGTGGAGAAGCACATAATCGCGGGGGCAGGGAAAGTGCTCATATCCGCGCCCGGAAAGAACTGCGACGCGACAATAGTCCCGGGAGTCAACGACCACATGCTGAACAGGGAGCAGAAGATTTTCTCGCTCGCGAGCTGCACCACCAACTGCCTCGCGCCCGTGCTCAAGGTGATGGAGGAGAGCTTCGGGATTGAAAAAGGATTTATGACCACGGTCCACGCATACACGAACGACCAGCGCATACTGGACGGAAGCCACGAGGACTGGAGGAGGGCGAGGGCTGCGGCGGTGAGCATAATTCCCACCACCACGGGCGCCGCTAAGGCGATTGGGGACGTGATACCCGCGCTCAAGGGCAAGCTTGACGGGGTTGCCTTCAGGGTCCCGGTGCCCGACGGCTCGCTCAACGACATGGTGTTGCTGCTTAAGAGGGAAACGGACGCCAAGTCGGTGAACGAGGCGCTCAAGAGGGCGAGCGAGAACGAGCTCCGCGGGATAATGAGCTACACCGAGGAGCCGCTGGTCTCCAAGGACATAATCGGCACTCGCGAGAGCGCGATAGTGGACGGGCTGCTCACCAAGGCGAACGGGAACCTCGTGAAGGTCTCGGCGTGGTACGACAACGAGTTTGGGTATTCAAATCGGCTCGTGGATTTCGTGAGAAAAGTGGCGAAGTAGGGTGTGAAAACGGCCGAAACACAAGACCCAGAACGGGGAAAAAAGGATGCGCACGTGCCCAGGCACATCGCCATCATTCCTGACGGGAACAGGCGGTGGGCGAAAAAACGCGGCATGTCGCTGGCCGAGGGCTACGACAAGGGAATACGGAAGATAGGCGACGTGCTCAAGTGGTGCAAGGCCAGCGGCGTGCACACGCTGAGCATGTGGGGATTCTCCACGGACAACGCCAAGCGCAACCCCGAGGAGATACGCAAGCTGTTCGGGCTTTTCAAGAAATACCTTTACGAGATAATAGAGGAGAGCAGGAAGAAGGGCGGGGGAGGCAACAAGACCTACGACGTGAGGGTGCGCTTCCTCGGGAGGAGGGAGCTTTTCCCGGCGGAAATAAGGGAGGCGATGGGCAGGATTGAGGATTACACCAAGGACAACAAGACGTACCGGCTCAACCTCCTCCTGGGATACGGGGGAAGGGAGGAGATAGTGGACGCGGTTAACGCGCTCATCCGCGAGGGCGCAAGGAGTGTTGACGAGGAAGCGATTTCAAGGCACCTTTACACGGCTGGAATGGAGGACCCCGACTTGGTGATTAGGACGAGCGGGGAGCAGAGGCTCTCCGGGCTCCTTCCCTGGCAGGCGACATACAGCGAGCTCTATTTCTCCAGGAAGCTCTGGCCGGACTTCTCAAGGAAGGATTTCCTGGAGGCCGTCAATACGTACGAGCGCAGGAAGAGGAGGTTCGGAAAATGACAGGAATAAAATTTCCCGGGCCTTTGCCCGGGGCGGACAAATGAACGTGGCGGTGAAGGCAGGGGGCCGCGAATTCAATTCCGAACTCGCACAGACATTCTTGCAGCACATGGCAGGCCTCATGATAGGCGGGAAAAGGAACATACTTTTCATACTGGAAAAGGAGAGGATTTTCGGAATACATTCCTTCTTCGTGTTCTTCCCGTTCGACGCAATTTACATAAGCGAAAAGAAAATAGTCGTTGACGTGATAAGGCAGGTGCCGCCGTTCACCGCGTACGCGGCGAACAGGAGGCCTGCGAAATACCTGCTCGAGCTTGTTGAAAAGAACGGACTGAAGGTGGGCGATAGGGTTGAATGGTAAGGGCGCGCTCGGATGGAGGATTACGAGGAACGGGGATTATTCAATTGACCTGCCGCCCTTGAGCGATTCGGAGGAGGCGCTCGTGCTGGCAGTGGAGGAAAGGCTGAGGGCGGCTGCGCGCGAGAAGGCTGCCGAGCCTGCGAACGCGGATAAGGAAATCGCGCTCCACGTTTCCTCTTATGCGGCGCAGGAGGGGATTGCGCTGGACTCCGCGCAGAAAGGCTATCTGGCCAAATACGCGAAGATGCACGCGTACGGATTCGCGTTCCTTGACGAGCTGGTTGGAAACGACTCCATAGAGGAAATAAGCGTGGTTGGAATCGGAAAGCCCGCGTACGTGTTCATGAGGAAGGGCGGCTGGCTGAGCGTGAACGCGGAATTCACAGATGAGAAAATGCTCATGGACGTGATAAACAAGATGGCTTCCTGCATAGGGAGGCGCATAACGCTCCAGCACCCGAGGCTGGACGCCATGCTTCCGGACGGCTCGCGGCTCCACGCCTCGCTCCGCCCGGTTTCGCAGGGCGAAATCACCATACGGAAATTCAGGCAGGCGCCTTTCTCGCCCCGCGAGATTGTGGATTCCGGGGCCATGGACGCGAAGGCGATGGCGTTCCTTTCCATGCTCATGCAGACGGACAGCTCGGTGCTGGTCGCGGGCAACACGGCGAGCGGGAAAACCACCACTCTGAACGCGCTGTTCTCGTTCGTTCCGGCGGGCGAGCGCATACTCATAACAGAGGAGACGCCGGAAATAAACGTGCCGCACGCGCACCAGGCTCGGCTTGTGGCGAACAGGGACATGGGAATAAGCCTCAAGGACCTCGTTTACGACAGCCTGCGCATGAGGCCGGACAGGATGATTGTTGGCGAGGTTCGGAACCGGGAGGAGGTGGAGGCGCTCTTTGACGTGCTGCTGGGCGGGCAGGCGAGGGGCGCGTACGCCACTTTTCACGCGCAGGGCGCGGAAGAGGCGCTGCTGCGGCTGCGCAAATTCGGCGTTGAGGAAATGGATTTGGGAAGCATGGACGCGATAATCGTGCAGAGGAGGATGCTTGCGTACGATCCGCGCAAGAAAACTGCGGTTGAAAAGAGGCGCGTGGTGGAAATAGCCGAGGTGGACCGGGGAATGGCGAGGGGGATTTTCACTTCTTCGGGCGGCAAGCTCGCCTACCGGGCGGGGAGCGCGCTTGAGAAAAAAATTGCGGGGGATTTCGGCCTCGGGAAGAAGGAATTCGCGGCGATTCTTTCCGGGAGGGAGAAGTGGCTCGCCAAGGCTCCTTCGGGCTTTTCCGAGTTCTTCGGCGCGGCGCAGGCGATGCTCTATAAAGCGTGAGGAAAATGGAAAAAACGCTTTTCGGCTTTGCGGGGCAGAAGGAAAAGCAGAGGATTGCGCGCATGGAGGCCGAGCTGCCGCTCGCGCTGCGCACCATCGGAATGATGCTGGACATGAAGGTGCCTTTCGCGCAGGCGCTGGAAGCCGCTTCAAGGGACGGCGAATTGGGCTCCGAGATTTCAAAGGCGCTCAGGGAAGCCGAAGGGGGCGCCGGAATCCCGCGTGCGCTTGCTTCGTTCGCGGAGCGCACCGGAAGCGGGAAGCTCAAGAAAGCGGCTGCGCAGCTAATTAGCGCGCACGAGCAGGGCTCGCGCGGCTCGGAACTGAGGAGGATGGCGCAGGACCTCATTTCCATGCAGAGGTACGAGATGCGGGATTTCGTTTCCAAGAGCGCCCTATTCGGCCTGCTTTTCGTTATTTTCGCGGCCGTAATTCCGACTTTTTTCCTGGTTTTCGCGACCGCGGGCAAGTTCGCCCTCGGTACGGATGTGGACCCGCCCGCTTTCCTGCTCGCGTTCCTAATCCTCTTCCCGGCAATTGACGCGCTCATACTGCTCGTTTCCGCTTCCCAGATGCCCGCTGGGATTTTCAGCGCGAGGGAGGAATTCGGAAAGGCG
>JAKANX010000001.1:4067-36667 GCA_021823425.1 Microcaldota archaeon | reverse complement strand
CGGCCCCGGCAATCCTGTGGCCCTCGCCGTCGCCGATGAACACGATTTCGCTTTTTTCCAGCTTGAATTTCCAAGCCAGGTTGAGGAGCATGTCCGGCGCGGGCTTGGGGTTCTGCACGTCGTCCCTTCCAATTATCAATGCGAACGCATTCCGCATGCCAGCCTTCTCCAGCGCCAAATCAATTGTCGCGTGGTTGTTGTTCGACGCGATTGCAAGCAGGAACCCCTTTGCCCTGAGCGTTTTCACGAATTCCTCCGCCTCGGGGTAGCGCTCAACGCCTTTTTTTTCAATCGTTTCAGTTTCGTGCCTCCTCCAGATTGAATCAACTTCCTTTTTCCTATCTGGGGTGCTGGAAACCGCGGCCGAGAGGGGGAGGATGTGCGCATTTTCGTCAAATTCCAATTTTTCCTCATTTCCGTAGGCGATGACATCCTTCTTCACCCCCTCCCAGTCTACGGGGAGGCGAAGGAGCGTCTCGTCCAGGTCAAAAATAACGAGCCGTATCATTTGCTCACTGCTTCCTTGCGATTTTGCCGAATTTGGAATAGGGCCTGGACGTCGGGCTTTTCATCTCGTGGAAAACGATTTGGGAAACGCGCATGCCCTTTTTTAGCACTATTGTGAACGGGGCGGAATTGAGTATTTCCAAAACCTGGCGGTTTTCCGAGCCGGGCTGCACTATCGCCGAAGTTATGTGGACTGAAAGCCCCATCCGCGCGTACCTGCTCCTGCCTTCCAGCTTGCCCAATATGCTGGCGGGAAGGGAAATCCTTTCTGCGGTGGTGGCCAGCACTATTTCCCCGGGATTTAGAATCGCGTAATCGGCCTTCACGGTTTCAATTGCCTTCTGGAAGGGCACCTTGCCCAGGTCCACCTGTTTTCCCATTAACGATTTTTTGAAAAAAGACCATTCTCCGGAGAGCGAAAGGTCCACGCCCGCGCCGCCTATCTGGCCCTGCTTCAACGGCGTTATTTTAATCGTGCCGTCCTTTAGCAAGCGGCGTATGTCCCTGTCCGAGAGTATCATCAAATCACAGGAGCTTGAGCTTCCCCACTACCTTGTCTATGTCTTCGGACGGCGCAGGGCCTATGCCGAAGCATGTCGCGCTTCCGCCCTCTATCTGGGTGAGGCCCGCGTCCCTTATTATCTCAACGGGAATGCCCATGTCCTTTGCCTGCTGGAAGTAAAGGAAAAGCTCCTTTTCCCCCGCGACCTTCAATACGACTTTCTTCATTCCCTCTTCCAGCCATTTTTCCGCGTCTTGCGGGTTGGTGCGCTCTGCCTCAAGGTAGGCGGAGAGCGAGGCGTGCGCTGCCTGCGCCGCAATCTTTCCTTTCCCCATTTCCAAATCAGTCCGCACTACAATAGCCTGCTTCAGGCCCGAGCTTTTTACCCTCATTTTTTCCAAAATTCCCATATGTGGAATAAACCGCTTTTTGTAATATAAACTTATCACCGCATATTTTTCCCATGAAAATCAAGTTCCTCGGCACGAACGGCTGGTATTCCACGAATGCGGGAAGCGGGCTATGCACATTGGTGATTTCAGGCCCCAGGGCAATTGTGCTGGACGCAGGCGACGGGTTCCACAAGCTTTCGGGCGAGCTGGAGGCTGCGGGCATACGGGAAGCGGACGTGTTCCTGTCCCACCTGCATCTGGACCATTGCGAGGGGCTGCACACGCTCCCGAAATTGCCGAAAGGAACGGAGGTGCGCATTTTCGTGGAGGAAGGGAGCTACGGGAAACTAAAGCTGCTATTGGATGCGCCTTTCACCGCGCCCCCTGATAATAAAGTAATGAAGGCGGATGTGAAAATAGTGCCTTTCAGGAGCGGCGAACGGATTGAATATTTCACGTCCCTGCCCCTTCCGCACTCGGTCCCGGATTCCGGGTTCAGGTTCGGGATTGAGGGGAAAACGGTCGCATATTGCCTTGACAGCTGGCCCTGCGACAATATGGAAACGCTGGCGCGGAATGCGGACGTATTCATAACCGAGTGCAGCTGGAAACCTGGGACGAAGGTGGATTCCGGATGGCAGCACATGACGCCGGAGCTGGCTGCGGGGCAGGCGAAAGCCGCAGGGGCGAAAATGCTCGTGCTAACGCACTTCGGGCCCACGGATTACCCGGAGCTTTCGGACAGGGCGAAGGCGGAAAAGGCGGCAAGGAAGATATTTCCCAATACGATTATCGCAAGGGACGGGGAGGCACTGGAACTCTAGACCCGGCTCAACTTTAATAACTCCTTTTCCGATTTGTGGTCATGCTTGACAAGATGAAGGCGGCCGCGGAGCACATACTCGCGATGCAGGCCGGCCTGAAGGAAAAGTCCGTGCAGCTGCGCGGCTCCAGCCACGTTTTCCTGGACGCGCTTGAAAAGCAGCTCGTGCTTCCCGTTTCGGAAGCCAAGATAGACGGGGCTGTTGCCGCAGTTGACGGAGGGCTGCTCGCGCAGGAATTGCACGGAATTGATTTGGTGATTTCGCGCGCCGTCGCGGCTGTCTTTGAATACAAGGATTCGGTTCTCGTTTCCCATGAATATTTGCCCAATGCATTTCCGGAATCGGATTACGAAATCAAAATCGGACTTGATGAGAGGGAAGTGATGGCGTTCCGGTCGCTTTTCAGGCTTAGGAAGGAGATAGAATGCGCAATAGACGTTTTGGAGAAAAAGAATCCGAAATACCTCATGCTTGACGGCTCCCTTCTTCCTCTGACTGCGGACAAGCCGCCCGATGACAGCGACGTTGCGTACGAATACCAGAACGTCGTTCGGCTCTATCGGAAGCTTTACGAGGCCGCGCGGGCAAAGGGCTGCACGCTCCTGGGAGTGATAAAGGACTCGCGCTCCAAGAGATTTGTGGATATCGCACGGGCTGCGATTGATTTGCACTCTTCCGATACTGTATTCCTCAACCATTTGCTCAAGGAAGGGGAAAGGACGTTCGCATTTCGATATACTGCGGATGTGAAAAGGCATCCGATTACGCGGGATTTCGGGAACGAGGCGGAAGCCGTGAATGCGATGTACTTGAAGCCCGTGGAAGGGGATAGGCCTTTACGGGTGGAATTCATAGGAGGCAACTATTCTGAAGTCGCCTCGCTCGTATATACGCTCTCTAAAATTAACCGGACTTACGCATATCCTGCGGTGCTAATCGAGGCTGACCTTCGGGCCGCTCTGGACCCGATGGAATTGGAGCGGGCGCAGAAATCGCTCTCCATGCAGAGCGGAATGGGCGCCCTTCCACTAAGAAGGAATTCACGGCCGTTCAGGTAGCTTATATCTCTTTTCCGCTGCTTCCAGCACGGATTTGATTTCCCCTGTGTTGAATATTTCCGCAAATGGCGCGCCGTAGAAGTCCTTCGAGAGCGTATTTAGCACGCTTTCTGCAGCCTTGCGCAGCTGCGTTTCGTTCCTGAACGCGATTGCGGAAACGCTTCTTGCGCGAAGCGAATCCTTTAGGGCGCGCATCAGGACCTCGTGGAATTTTACGTAATTCCCCATTTCCTTTAGGTCTTTGGGCATTTCCCATTTCCCCCCTGTTTCAAACGGGAAATATCCTTCAAGCAGCATGCGCAGCGAAAGCCATGGATTTTGCCCGTAGGCCATCTCGCCCAGCACAGCCATGGCTTCGGCGCCTCCGTGCGGTATTGATTTGCCGCGCCTGAAATCCTCGGTTACGAGGAGGCAGTGGATTGCCTCGTGCGCCACGGTCTGGAGGAAATACGCGCTTTGCGAGGGGGGCGCGTGCGCGTCTATCGCAATTCCCAAGTAGTAAGATTCAACTGCCCGGTTCAGGAGCTCTTTTGCCGCCTTCGGATTGGTGCGCGAATACGCGGCGTAAAGTCCTCGCGTGCTGCTGCCGGGCCGTAGGAACGAGGGTGTTTTTAGGCTCCTCAGTTCCTTTTCCACTTTTGATTCCTTGAGATGCGCGATGCGGGCAACTTCCTTTTTCCCGTGCGCGCTTATTCCCTTGAAAATGCCGAGCTCTCCGAAGCTTCCTTTCGGATTCCTCACCAGCGTGAGGACGAACGGGGTTTGCCTTTCCCCGGATGAGCGCACGAAGCCCAAGGTGACCGCCTCGCCCTCCAGCTTCTGGTTGTCATCTTGCGCGATTTTGTCAATTGCCTTTGAATTTTGGGTGAGAATGTAGAGCCTGCAGGACTTGGAGTCGAGTACGTAGTCAATTTCCCCCTTTTTCAGCTGGACGCTCGCCTTTTTGGTTTCCAGCTCCATTGGCTCGGACTGCTTTTCCGCTTTTGCGAATATGGGAAATGCGAGCGAGGCCGCCATCGCGAACGCGAGCGCGGGCTTGCGCAGAATATCCGTGCGCTTGCGCTCGGGCATATGGGCTAATTTGTTCATATTTATGTTATGCAGTGGGTTGTATTTAAGGATTGCTCAGAAGTCCACGAACTTCTCCTCGTAGGGGGTGCGCTCGCTTATCTCCCCAGCGACGTTCTTGAGCATCAATTCGCGCACTTTCTTGGGCTCTTTCTCCTTCCCGAGAACCCACGCGAGCTTCACGTAAGCGGTTTCAGGGGCCCAGTCCGCGCCATTTCCGATAATGCCGATTTCCTGCAAAAGGCGCCCGGACGAATAGACATCCATGTTCACCCTTCCGTATATCGTCTGGGTGCTCATCACGAGGTTCACTCCTGAAGAGGCGAGCGACTTGAGGTTCGGAACTATGCTTTTTCCGAGCTTGTTGTCGAACGGGTTCGTGGGTGTGTGCCCGAGGCCGGTGCCCACCAATACAAGTCCGTCGTAATCAGCGAACTTGTCAACAAGTTTCGGGCTTATCCCCGGGTGGATATAGAGCATCCCCACGTTCTCGGAAAAGTGGTCCTGCAAATCAAGCTTCCTTTTCTCGTCCCTCTTGTTGTAGGCCTGAACAAGCGGCTCGACCTTGGAGGTTTTGTAATCCGCCTTCGCGAGCGGAAGCGAGTTTATGGATTGGAACGCGTCCCTGCGCGAGGCGTGCATCTTGCGCACTTTGGTCCCATTGTGGAAATACGCGAAATCGTCGCTGGAATTGGCGTGCATGCATATTCCCACATGTGCAACGTCGCTTTTCGCTATCAGTATGGAATTGAGGAGGTTTGTCTCGTTGTCGCTGCTCGGCCGGTCCGAGGAGCGCTGTGCGCCAACTAGGACTACCGGGACAGGAAGGCTTTGGAGCGCGAAGCTCAGCGCAGCGGCGGTGTAGCCCATCGTGTCCGTGCCGTGCATTATCACGATTCCCTTTGCGCCCTCGCTTATCTCTTCGCGCACAGCCTGCGCAGCGAGCTTCCAGTGGCCGATGCTCATGTCCTCGGAAAAGAGCTGGAAGAGCAAACGGGTGTGAACGGAAGCCATCTGCCTTATCTTGGGGAACGCGTTGAACAGGTCCTTGGGTGTGAGCGCAGGGTAGACCGCGCCGGTTTTGTACTCCACCTTTGAGGAAATCGTCCCCCCGCAGCCCAGAATCGCGATGTCGCCGCGCTTGTGCGGCTCCTCGCCCTCTTCCTGCTTCTTCGGGGATTTTTCCACGAGCGAGATTTTCGCTCCCTCCGGGTTTATTCCCACGTTGTAGCCTGAATCCAGTTTCAATACGAGGTCGTCGCTCGCCCCAGCGCGGGGCATCACAATCCCCTCGAAAACCCCTTCCTTGGTTTCCAGCCTGACCTTGTCTCCTATGTCCGCGCCAGCGGACTTGAGCATCGATGATGTTTTGGAAAAGTACATGGATTTATCATGGTCGGTTAAATTTATATTCAAATCCCGATGCCCGGTCTTTAAACATGTTTTTTAAATATTTACAACTAAATTAACCGCATGAAGCGCGTCGTAAGCTCCATGGCAATTAGGAAAACCGATTTGCTCAGGCCGTTCCGGCCCTCCCAGGTGCGCGAGGAATGGGGCACGATGAAGGAGGTGTTGCACGAGTGCGGGCTTGCGGACGCGGGAAAGAAGGCCGGGAAGCTTAGGCCAGGCGAAACCGTGGCGCTCCTGGAAGGCCACGGCCACGAGTTCGCGCTCATGAACAGCGAGGCAACAGAACGGATGGGGCGGCTCATGCCCGCGTTCTCGCGGGAGGCGAGGAAGGCGGTGCCTCTGGCTCTTGCAGTTGAAGGCATAAAGCCGGTTTCCGAATTCGCCTTGCATGGAAGGAGGGAAATTGGCGATATCCTAAGCAGCGGCGGAATCCTGAGAATGGGGGTCATGGGAAGGGACATGATTTTGAAGAAAACAGGGGTGTGGTCGGTCGCCTCCCGCGAAATTGAAAACTTGAGGAGGTTTTGGGAAATAGACCGGGCGTGGAACGGAGGGGAACTCACTCTCGAGGAGAAGAATACGCTTCTGGGCGGGCTGTTCGGCTATCCGGAGAGCGCAATAGGAACGCACAACGGAGGCGAGGAAACCGGAGGGACCGTTTTGGGGATGCTCAGAAAGACTGCGATGCAGGATGCGGAAATCACGAGCGCGGCGTGCAATTCCACCTTCGTGCCCACCGTTAAGGGAGGGAAAATCGTTGAGCATGAATTCCTTGAAAGGTGCGAGGATGCGCTCGCGCGCGTGATGGGGACGGAGCTGCACACGCTCGTTTCCGCAATCAGGAAGATAGAGCGCATGGCGATTTATTCCGAGCTCTCAAGCGAGATTCATTTTGCGCGGTAGGCGGTGCTCACCTCGTTGCTCCAGAACGAGGGGAGGGAGTTGGAAACGAAAAGGGCGCAGTTGTGCGAATGGAGGTATGCGAGGCCCGCATCACCCTTGTATTTCTCGAAGCCGGGTTTGGATTTTGAGTATAAATCCCGTATCGCCTTCCTCTCGAAATCAAGCTGGAGGAGCGAGGGGTTTTTCAGCAGGAGGTAGTCCACCTGCCTGAGCGTATTGACTTCAATATTCGCCGAATTCTGCGTGATGAAAAGGATGCTAAGGCCCTTGTGCCTTGAAATTAGGAGGAGGTCGGAGAGGAGCTTGTTCCTCTCGCTCATGGAGTCGCGCGAGGAGAATTCTATCCCTCCCTCGTCCACGAGCAGGAAGGAGTCCGGCCTCACTTCTTCCGGAGAATTCACGGCGTTTATCCACGCTGGAAGGGTCTGCTTGTTGAAGCCCATCGCATAAACGTTCAATCCCTTTGCGCGCATGTTTTCCAGCACGCGCATCCCGATTGCGCTCTTTCCGGAGCCGCGCGCGCCGATTACGAGCCCGATGAGGCTTTTCCCGGAATAAAGGCCGGATTCGAACTGTTCAAGGGAGCCTTCCCCTTTTTCCACTTCGCGAAGGGGAACGAACGAGGCTTCTGCCCTGGGCCTTCTTGATTCCTCTTCCAGCTCCTTTTCCTTTTCAGCCTTTTTGGCTAGGAGGGAAGCGAGGTAGGCGAAGAAGCCCGCTATTCCTAGGGCGAGCCACTTCAGGGCCCCGTAGATGAATTTAAGGGCGAAGAAGATGAAGCCGAAAAAGGCAATTAGGTAATCCAAAACGCCCTTGCGCTTTTTTGCCATGCACCAACTAGCAATCCAACATATAAATCGGTTTCGTCAGGCGCGCATGCGGGAGAAGTCCGCCCCTTGGGTCCTGTGCGCCTCGCACGGGTGCGCGCCCCCGAGCTTGGCCATCCTCGCTTTGTGCCCGGAAATGAAGCGGTCGTGGGCTTCCTTGAGCTCCTGCACGCTGTTTATGTTGATGTTCCCGAGAGTGTCGGAATTGGCGCCCGGCTTCTGGCAGCCTATGCTGACGCGCCCCCCTGCGCCAATTGAAAGGCGGGCTTTCCCTTCCTCTAGGTAGGTGCAAGCTTTCGTGCCCTGCGCTGATTCCGGCACCGCATAATTCTGGAGCTTTGCGCGGCCCACTTCCGGCTCCACGTACCTCGCGCTCACCTGGGGCTCGTACTTGCGCCCGAACTGCCTGAACGCGCCCATGGTGCGGTCCTCGTTCGCGGAATCGGTGATTACTATTGCGCCTACTAGGGGCACATTCAGGTTCCTAAGCTTAGAGAACGTCTCGTCAATCGCCGCAATGTAGGTTTTCTCGTCCATGCTGCGGAGGTTCAGGAGAGTGAAGCTCACGTTTACTTCGAGTCGGGAGAGCGTTTCCCTTCCGAGCGTGGATAGGGTGGCGAAAGCCTCCAGCCCCTGTTTCCTGTTCACGGGTATGAGGCCCGCGGTGGTGAGGTTTATCTTGGCGTTCGTTCCTTCCGCAAGCGTTTTTATCGCGTCGCCGAGGTTCTTCCCGCCCTCCGAATAGATGAGCGGCTCGCCGTTCACCAGGTGGATTATTCCGTCCGGAAAGCTTATTCTGGGATTGCGGGCCATGGATTCCAGAAGCCCGAATTCCATCTGGGGGCCTTTTGCCTTTGCGTCTATTGAGCAGAACGGGCAGCCCGCGAGGCACCTTTCAACCAGGTTTATCCCGCTAACTGGGATTCCATGGGCGAAGTCCGCTTCGTTGAGGAATTCGCGCATCAGGTTGGTCGCGAGCCTTGCGCGCATGTAAAATTCCTTCCCGCCTCCGAGGCTGGCGAAATTCGCGAACTGCGCCCTGCTCTCGGAAAGGGTTTTGAGGGTCCTGCCCATGCTTTCGAGCGCTCCGTCCTGCGGTGCGCCGAGCGCGATGTGGAAAGGGACCGGGCCCGAGGAAACGATTTGGCGGGTCTGGAGAAGGAGGGTGTAGAAGTCTTCAAGGACTGAGGGCAGGGATGCCGGGCCGCTTGAAGGAAGCCTGTTTTTGCGGGATTCTTCTAGAACGCCCAGCATAATTTCGGGCGCCAGCCCCTGCTCTCCGCTGAGGATGCGCATTATGTTGGAATAGGCCGAGGCGAGCCTGGCCTCTGGGGGGGCTGTTTCCATACATATATTGCGCGTTTTGAGTATAAAAATGTATCTTTGTGGGGGTTTGTGGCGCACCCTCGGAAGCTATTAAAAGCCAGTTTCAGAAGGAATATTGAGAGGGTGGATTTCCATGACTGACGCAATTTCTCCATTGGACGAAAGGTACAGGACCGAGATGAGCGAAATTTTCACAGAGAAATCAAAGCTGGGGCGCTGGATGGACGTCGAGATAGCGCTCGCGAGGGCGCACGCGAAGCTCGGGAACATACCCAAGGACGCTGTGCCCAAAATCGAGGCCGCAAAGGGGAAAGTGAAGCTGGAGAGGGTGCAGGAAATAGAGGAAGAGATACACCACGACCTAATGGCCATGGTGAAGGCGATGAGCGAGCAGGCGGGCGGCGCGGGAGGGTACATACACCACGGGTCCACGAGCTACGATATAGAGGATACGGCTACCGCGCTCATTTTCAGGGACGCGCTCGCGCAGGCGGAGAAGAGGCTCGCCGGGCTCCGCGCGGTGCTCAAGGCGCTGGCGCAGAAGCACAAGAAGACGGTGTGCATAGGAAGGACGCACGGCCAGCACGCGGTCCCGACCACTTACGGAATGAAATTCGCGCTTTATTACCAGGAGGCGGGAAGGAACCTCCAGAGGATTCAGGAGGCAAGGAAGAGGATTTTGGTTGGAAAGATGAGCGGCGCTGTCGGGACTATGGCGACGTTCAAGGGGCAGGGGATGCAGATTGAGAAAATGGTCATGGATGAATTGGGGCTTGCGCCTGCGCCTGTTGCGACGCAGGTGGTGCAGAGGGACAGGCACGCGGAAATAATGCAGATTCTCGCGCTCACTGCCGCGGGGGCCGAGAAGATAGCCAAGGAGCTGCGCAACCTCCAGAGGACCGAAATAGGGGAGGTGGGCGAGGCGTTCGGGAAAAGGCAGGTGGGCTCGTCCACCATGCCGCATAAGAGGAACCCGCACAAGAGCGAGAGGGTGTGCAGCCTTGCGAGGATTGTGAGGGCGAACGTGCACGTCGCGCTCGAGAACATAGCGCTGGAGCACGAGCGGGACTTGACTAATTCCGCGAACGAGAGGTTCATCTTCCCGGAGAGCTTCATAATAACGGATTACATGCTTTCCGAAATCACGAAAATACTTTCAGGGCTGGAATTCTTCCCCGAACGGATAAAGGAGAATTTGGAGCGCACCAACGGGCTCATACTCGCAGAGAGGCTCATGATTGAGATTGCGGACAAGGGGCTGATGGGCAGGCAGGACGCGCACGAATACGTGAGGGAGCTGAGCCAAAAGGCGTTCAGGGACGGAAAGCACCTCAGGGAAGTGTTTTCAGCCAGCGATATCGGGAAGAAGTTCTCCAAGAAGGAACTGGATGCGCTTTTCGACTATTCCACCTACATAGGCGAGGCCGAGAAAGTAGTTGAGCGGGCACTAAAGGACTGATTGCTTTTTCTATTCACTTTTTCAGGAGAACTTGGACTTCTGCCGCGTCCACCCTGAGCCTGTATTTGGCCATTATCTGGCCGAAGTTGCCCTTGTTCTCCTCGATTATTCTCTTGAGCTCAGCTCCGGTTATTTTCCTGAGCTGTTTTTCGTCAAGGGCCTGCTCCACGGTTTTTCCCGCAGCCATCCCCCGAAGTAGGTCCGGTATTGCGGATTTCACGAATTCGCCTTTCTTGTAGGAGGCGAACAGGGAGACGAGGGCCTGCTCGTCCACGGCGACGTTTTCGCGCCTGAGCATGGTTAACGTGTCCTCCAGCGTGGAGGCTGCGAGCATGGGCTCCACGCCTTCCTGCACGAACTTTTCGAATAGCTTGAGGTGCTTTGAGCGAAGTATGCGCTCGGCCATGTCCTTGTTGAGGATTTTGGAAAGGTTTTCGCGCTTCTGGTCAAGGCTTTCGGACGCGCCCTCGGCAACGGTTGCGAGGAGTGCCTGCGTTATCTTTACCGGCGGGATGTCGGTTTCCGGGTACAGGCGCGCCTTTCCGGGAAGAGGGCGCATGTATGAAGAGGTGCCGTCCTCGTTCGCCTTCCTCGTTTCCTTGGGAACAAAATCCATGTTGGCGCGTTCAAGCGCTTTTTCCAACGCCTTGCGCGCGACGCTCTCCTTTGCGATGACCATCGCGAACGCGTCGCCTTCCTTTACGCCGAGAAGGGCGCGAACTTCCTGCGCCTCCTCAGGAGTGATTCCATACTTCTCGAGCGCTTCGTCGCTGTGTATTATCCCCTTCACTCCGGCGGTTTTCGCATAATCCGAGAGCTCGGTTCCGTAGCGCCTTGCCGGATTTATTTCCTTTCCGAGAAGGCCCGCGTGATGGGCCAATTTCATTCCGAGGATGCGCTGGCCCGATTCCAGCCCGGTTTTTACCATCTTTGCCTGCGTTCCCACGAACGCAGGGCTCAGGTCCACGATTTGCGCTTCCACATGGAACTTGTTGTTGAAGCGCTTTTTCAGCTCGGTTATGATGGAAAGGAGGTTCTCCTGCCTCTTGGCCTCGTTCTGGGCGAGCAGGGAAATGGTCCTGAGGTCCTGCGCGCCCTTTATTTCAACCCGCGCGCCCCCTTCTATGCTCACGTTCACGTCCTGCCTTATCGTTCCGAGGCCGCGCATCACCTTTCCGGTCGCGCGCAAAATAAGGCCGAGTTTTTCCGCAACTTCGCGGAGCTGCTCGGGGTCCTTTATGTCCGGCTCCGTGCCTATTTCAACGAGCGGGATTCCGAGGCGGTCAAGGGAATACACGGACCGCCCGTCCTTCTTTTCCACTATTCCCGCGCTCTCTTCCTCTATCGCCACGGTGGTTATGCGCACGTCGCCCTTGGAGCTTTCCACCTTCCCGCCTAATGAAATAACAGCGGTGCGCTGGAATCCGGAGGTGTTGCTTCCGTCTATCACGATTTTGCGCATCGTGTGGACTTCGTCCACGGGCTTGGAATTGAGCTGGGCCGCTATTTCCAGCCCTATGTTCAGCGCTTCGGAGTTCATTGGGTGCGGGGGCTCCTCGTCCAATTCCACGAGGCAGCCGCAATTCGGGTAGAAGAGGTATTCAAAGGACTGCTCGCGGCCCGCGGCCTCCAGCGCGGCCTTGTCCACCTCGCCCATCTCGCTGTAAACCGGGTGGAGCATGCGCAAAACCGTTTTGGGTTTCACGTTCCCAGTTTCGGAACCCGAAACTGGCAAGTCGAAACTGCCTGGGCTGGGGCACTCGCAGAAGAGCTTGTGCGTGTTCAATCTTTGATGAATTTCAAGGCCGAGTTTCATGAAAAGAACCGATTCAACATCGCTGGGAAATTTAATAAAACAGAGTGGAACCGCGGCGAAACGCGGTCAGGGCAGGCGCGCCTGGAAATAGAGGGACTTGACAATCACCTCCTTTTCCAGCTTCTCCCTCCTTCCTTTTCCCACCGCCTTCATGAACAGCCCGGACGCGAAATTTATCGCGGGAAGCAAGAGCTTCCCGGCGCCTTTTGCAGCCAAGTAAGCGTTGTATTTCAGGGAGCCCAAGGAAGCGTCCTTTTCCGAGACCCCGGCCACGGAACGGAGGCCCGCGGCGCTAATGCCAAGCGAGAACCTGACCTGGTCCTCCCCGTAAACCTCCTCCACGCCCACCTCGGAAAAGCCCATGGACTTCAGGTAGGTTTTCAGCCCCTCTTTGGTGAAAAGGAGGAAGTGGTTGGGCGGCTTGTCGCCCTCCGAGAAAGGAATTATCCTGTTGTGGCCCGGGACCGAGCCGGCGATGAAGCCTCCTTTTTTCAGGAGCGCCTTGACCTCTTCTAGGAAGCCGTCAGGGCCGGACTGGTGCTCAAGGACCTCGAAGAACGTTATGGCGTCGAACTTGTTCCCCTTCCTTCTCTTGGCGAAATCCTCAAGGCTGAGTGCGAACACGTTCTTGAGGCCGAGCCTGTGCGCAGCCTCCACGGACTTGTAGTCAAAATCGATTCCGTAGACTTCGAAGGATTTTGACGCCTCCTTCATGAAAGAGCCGTTCCCGCATCCCACGTCCAGCAGTTCGCCTCCCTTAATGGGCATTCTTTTGAAGAAGTTGAGGTGGGTGGGCGCGAGCGCAGCCCCCGTTGTGTGCAGCTTTTCGTACACGTCCTTCATGGTCTCGTTCTTGTCGGCGTTCGCATACCAGTCGCCGGAAGGCGCCTTCAGGGGGGACCAGAAGCCATTCCCGCACCCGGGGCAGGCGTAAAGGGTGTATTCGCCGTATTTTTCTGCGGCGTCATTTTCCCAGACTTTTGATTTGCATAACGGGCACTGCATAGGCTCACTTTTTCATCGCGGAAACTTCCTTGAACGATTTCTCTATTTTCCCCAGGAATATTTCCCACGTGTAGTTCTGGAGCACCCTCTTCCTCCCGGCTTTGCCGATTTTCTCGTTCTCGTCCGGGTTTTGGGCGAGCAATAGCATTTTTTCGGACATTTCCTGCGCGGAGTTTACGAGGAACCCCGTTTCCCCGTTCACAATTGAATAGGCGGGCCCGCCCTCGTTCACGGAAATGCAGGGCTTTTCCGAGGCCATGGCTTCTATCGGGATAAGGCCCCAGTCCTCGTTCACCGCGCAGAAGAGCACAGCGTACGAGTTTGCGTAGAGGCTCACGAGCTCCTCGTGGCTCGTGTCGGGCCTGAATTCTATTTCCAGCCCCTGAGCCAGCCCCTTTATCTTCTCGAAATATTTCGCCTCGCGCTCCTTCTTGGGCACGAAGCCCGCGATTATTAGCTTGAAGCCTTTTTGCTTCCTGCTGAATTCGCGGAACGCCTCAATCGCGTATTCGAACCTCTTTTCCGGGGTAATGCGCGAGGGGTAGAGGAAGTATTTTCCGTAGCCGTCGTTCCTGAATTCCTTCGGATTGACGCCCGGGCTTATCACTTCCGCGTCGCTGCGCTTGAGGTATTTTGCGATTCTGGACTTGGAAACCTCGGAATTCGTCAGTATTTTCTCTATTCTCGGAACTGTGTTGAATTCAAATAGCTTGTACCCTGAGAGCAAAGTCGCGTTGAGCGCCTTCCTCGGAAGGGAAAGTTCCTTCATCCGGAATTCGTACAGGTCGAAAGCCTCCCTGTTGGGGGTGTGGCAGTACCAGCACACGCGCTCGTTCCTGTTCCTTATCCACTCGCTCGGGGTTCCGTGCGGGTTTACCACGTCGTAATCCTCCCTTATCCTGTTGAAGTAGTAGCGGAAGCCAGCTGAGACCGCGGACGAGCGCCTTATGTCGTTGTTGAGGAAGAAGAAGGGCTTTTCAAGGGGCGAGGGGGGCAAAATGCGGATGTCGAACTCCTTGAATTCCGGGAACGTGTTTTCCGGCTGGTAGAGCACCGAGTATATCACGGGATTGAACTTTTTGGCGATTTCAAGCACTACCCGCTCGGCCCCTCCGCGCTGGAAGAGGAAGGGGTGCGCCATTACGAGGTCCATGGAATTCACGCTATCGGATGGATTTAATAGTTATCCATACCAAAAAAAGGTTAATAATGCCGTATTACCGGTGGGGTCTGTTTATGAAAAGCGCAATCATCACGGGGATAACGGGGCAGGACGGCTCCTATCTCGCGGAACTGCTTCTTTCAAAGGGCTACAAGGTCTACGGGTTCAACCGCAGGACGAGCACGCCGAACACCCAGAGAATTGAGCACCTCAAGGACAAGATTGAGGTAATCTACGGGGACGTTACGGACAGCTATTCCATTTACAGGGCGCTCAAGAAGGCCGAGCCTTCCGAATTCTACAACCTCGCCGCACAGTCGTTCGTGGGCAGCTCGTGGGACCTGCCCGAGAGCACCTGCGAGATTGACGGCCTGGGCGTGGTGAAGGCGCTCGAGGCGATAAAGAACTGCAACCCCGCGATAAAATTCTACCAGGCTTCCACTTCCGAGCTTTACGGGAAAGTGAGGGAAGTGCCGCAGAATGAAAATACCCCTTTTCATCCGAGGAGCCCCTACGGATTCGCAAAGATGATGGGATACTGGGCGACGGTGAATTACAGGGAGAGCTACAACATGTTCGCAGTGAACGGGATACTGTTCAACCACGAGTCCCCGAGAAGGGGGATTGAATTCGTCACGAGGAAGATAACATACGGGGTCGCGAGGATAAAGCTCGGGCTGGACAAGGCGATTACGCTGGGCAACCTGGACGCGAAGAGGGACTGGGGCTTCGCGCCCGAATACGTGGACGCGATGTGGAGGATGCTCCAGCACAAGCAGCCCGAGGATTTCGTGATTGCGAGCGGGCACACGCACAGCGTCAGGGATTTCGTAATCGCGGCGTTCGAGGCAATCGGCGTCAAGGACTATGAGAAATACGTCAAGACCGACGCAAGGTTCATGAGGCCCGCCGAGGTGCAGGAGCTCGTCGGGGATGCGTCCAAGGCCGAGAAGCTGCTCGGCTGGAAGCCCAAGACCGGCTTCAAGGAGCTCGTCAAGATCATGGTAGATTCGGACGTGAAGCTCATTTCCGAAGGAGGAAAGGTTTAGTCCTGCGGGCGAATTTGATGAAAATACTCATCACCGGCGGAAGGGGCTTCATAGGAAGGAGGCTTCAGAAGGCGCTGGAGAAAACCAAGGGCAACGAGGTCTGCCTGCTCGTGCTTGACAAGGACAAGGACGCGGGGGACGAGAAGCTCAAGTGCGTAATCGTCGGGGACATAAACGACCCCAAGCTGGACATTTCCCAATACGACGTTGTGTACCATCTCGCAGCCATTGCGAACCCCCGCGTTTGCGAGCAGAACAAGGAGCTCGCGTGGAAGACGAACGTGGACGGGACGCGCAACATAGCCGAGCGCGTGAGGCCGGGAGCTAGGCTGGTATTCATGAGCTCGGCGCACGTGTACGAGAACGGGGACACGCTCCATGGGGAAGATGAAATTCCGGACCCGCAGACGTTCTACGGGCTCACCAAGCTAGTGGGCGAGGACGCTGTGAATTACGCCGCGAAGGCGCGCGGGTTCAAGAAAACGATTTTCAGGCTTTTCAATTCTTACGCGGTTGACCAGCCCGAAGGATTCTTGGTGCCGGACGTAATCAAGAAGTACAGGACGCAAAAGGTTGTGGAGGTTTTCAACCCTGATTCGGAAATTGACCTTTTGAGGGTGGAGGACGTTGTTGCCGTGCTTGTCGCGGCTTCGAGCGGGAAACTGGACGGCACCTACAACGTGTGCAGCGGAAAGCCCGCGAAGATTTCGGAAGTTTACACTAAAATACGGGAGTACGCGGGCGCCAAGGGAGTGAAGGAGAAAGTAGTGAGCAACAAGGTGAAAAAGCTCCTTGGCGACGGCTCCAAGCTCGCGAAAGCCGGATTCAAGTTCAGGGGGTTCTCGCTTCCCTGAATCATTTCGATTTTTCCTTCGCAACCTCCCTGAGCGCCTTTTCCATCTTGCTGAGGAATATTTCCCACGTGTAGTTGGCTAGCACCCTTTTCCTTCCCGCCCTGCCGAGCTTCTCGTTCTCCGCAGGGTCCTGCGCAAGATAGAGCATTTTCTGCGCCATGTGCTGCGGCGAATTCACCAGGAAGCCGGTCTCGCCGTCGTGTATAGTGTAAGTGGGCCCGCCCTCGTTCACCGAGATGCAGGGCTTCTCGGATGACATGGCTTCCAGAGGAACTAATCCCCAGTCCTCGTTCATGGGGGAAAACAGCACCGCGTACGAGTTGGCGTAAAGGGACTTGAGCTCCCTGTCCGGGGGGTTGAACCTGAATTCCACGTCGAGGCCCTTGGAAAGCTCGCGAAGGCTTTGCGCGTATTTCTGCTCCCGGTCGCCGTAGGGCAGGAAGCCCGCGATTACGAGCTTGAAGCCTTTCTGCTTGCTGCAGAATTCCCTGAACGCCTCTATGGCGTATTCAAACCTCTTTTCCGGGATTATGCGCGAAGGGTAGAGGAAGTATTTCCTGTAGCCCTCGTTCCTGAATTTCCTGTGGTCCACGCCCGGGGGTATGGGCTCCACGGGCTTGCGCACGTATTCGGAGATGAATTTTTCGTCGCGCACGTTCACGTACGGGGAGACGGAGACGGTCTTCTCTATCTTCGGGTCCAGCCTCCTGTCCCAGAATTTGTACCACGAGAACATCGCGTTCTTGAGGGCGCGCTGGTGGATGGGCAGGTGCGCGACCTTCTGCTTGTACAGGTCGTAGGCCCCGCGAACCGGGCTGTAGAAATACCAGCACACGCGCTCGTTCCTGTTCCTTATCCAGTTCGAGGGATTCGCGTGCGCGTTTATCACGTCGTAATCCTCCCTGACCTTGTAATTGAGGAATTTCATTCCAGCGGTCGCGAGCGCGTAGGACACGAAGTCTTTCTTGAGGAAGAAGAATGGCTTTTCGAAAAGCGGGGAGCGGATTTCCCGCACGTCAAGCTCGCGGAATTCGTTGTACGAGGTTTCCCTCCTGTAAATTGAAGTGTAGATAGGGGCGTTGAACCTCTTTGCCAATTCAAGGACTACGCGGTCGCCCCCGCCTTTTTGGAATATCGCCGGGTAGAAGAGCAAAACGTCCATTTCAGAAATCCCTTCCCTTCGCGGCCTCCCGGAACGCGGTTTTCATCCTGTCCGCGAACACGTCCCACGTGTAGTTCTCCAGCACCCTTTTCCTGCCCGCCTTGCCCATTTTCTCGTTCTCGCCGGGGTGCTGGGCGAGGTAGAGCATCTTCTGCGCCATTTCCTCGGTTGAGTTCACTAGGAATCCTGTTTTTCCGTCAATGATGGAATATACGGGGCCGCCCTCGTTCACGGATATGCAGGGCTTCTCCGCAGCCATCGCTTCCAAGGGTATGAAGCCCCAGTCCTCGTTCACCGCGCAGAACAGGACCGCGTGGCAGTTGGCGTAAAGGGACTTGAGCTCCTTGTCAGGGGGGCTGAAATGGAATTCAACGTCAAGGCCCTGCGCGCGCTCCTTGAGCTTTTCCGCGTACGCGCGCTCGCGGGGCCGGTCCAGCAGGAAACCGGAGAGCACGAGCTTCCAGCCATTCTCTTTTTTGCTGAATTCGCGGAACGCGTCTATCGCGTACTCGAACCTCTTTTCCGGGACAACGCGCGAGGGGTAGAAGAAATACTTCCCGTAGCCCTCGTTCCTGAACTCCTTGTGGTCCACCGCAGGAGGAATGATTGTGTCCAGCGGTTTTTGTATGTATTTGCGTATGAATTCGGAGTCGCGCACGTTTATGTAAGGGGAGCCTGAAACGGTCTTCTCTATTTTCGGGCATATCTGCTTTTCCATGTGCCGATAGACGCTGAGGGCCGCGTCCATGGGCAAGCGCTTATGGACCGGGAGCCTGGAAACCTTTTCCTCGTAAAGATCGAACGCCGTCCGTAAAGGCCCGAGGAAGTACCAGCACACGCGCTCGTTCTTGTTCCTTATCCAGTGGCCCGGAAGGAACGCGCAAATCGCGTCGTAGTCCTCCTTTATCTTGTAGTCGTAGTATTTCATCCCGGAGAGTATGAGGTTGCGCTTCACGTCGTCGCGTATCATGAAGAGCGAGCTCTCGAAAAGCGGCCTCTTGATTTGGCGGATGTCGAATTCCTCGAGCTCCAGGAAAGACGAGTTCTTCTTGTGATAAGACGTAAGAATCACGGGATCGAACTTCTTGGCTATTTCCAATAGAAGCCTGTCCGCGCCCCCTTTCTGGACTATGAAGGGGTAGGTTATGATGAGGTCCATCATTTCCCTTTCTCAAGGGCCACGAGCTTGCCTATGCCCTGCTCAAGAGTGATTTGGGCCTCAAAGCCGATTTCTGCCTTTGCCTTTGACGTATCCGCGAGCGTCGCCTGCACGTAGTTCTTTATCTTGTTCTCTATGTACTGCGGCTTAATGGAGGTGCCCATCTGCCTGTTCAGCATTTCCACGAGCTGGTTCAGGGTGTATGTCCTTCCGGTGCCCGCGTTGAACATCCCGTATTTCACATTGGATTTCATGGCCATCATGTTCGCGCGCACTATGTCGTCAACGTAGGTGAAGTCCCGCGTCTGGGAGCCGTCGCCGTAAATCACGGGCGCCTCCCCTTTCACCATGGACCAGATGAACTGGGAAACGAGGTTGGCGTACTTGCCCTTGCTCCTCTCGTGCGGGCCGTAGACGGAGAAATAGCGCAGCCCGATTATCTTCATGCCGTAAAGCTTGTGGTAGAGCTCGGCCATGCGCTCCATCTCAATCCTCGCTTCAGTATAGAAGTCGGTCACTTTCGGGATTATGTCCTCCTTGTGCGGGGGGGCGATGCCGTTGTACATGGACGAGGTGGACGCGAACACGACCGGCGCGCTGTGCTTTTTCGCGAATTCCAGCAGCACTATGAAGTCGTCGATGGCCTTTGCGACGAGGCGGGGGTTCTCCTTGTACATGGGCGAGGAGGAATAGACGCCTTGGTGGAAAATGGCTTCCACTTTTCCCACGTCCAAATGGTCCAAGTCGCCTGCGCCGCCCCGTACGAGTTTCACGTTCAGGGTTTCCAGGTTCTGCTCGCTTCCGGAGTGGAAGTTGTCCAGCACCGTGACGTGGTGGCCCTCTTTTAGAAGCGCTGCCGTGAGGTTCGAGCCTATGAAGCCCGCGCCCCCGGTTACGAGAATGTTCATGGTAATCACCGTTAAAGTTTGTGGTTTCCGGTTTTCCTGAGCAAGACCGTTTTCAGTTGCGAAACCCGAAACAGGAAACCGGAAACGGCCAGGTTATGAATACTTGGGCCCGCGCGGGATTGAACCGCGAATCTCTACTGTGTGAGAGTAGCGTCTTAGCCATTCGACTACGGGCCCGATGGGCGTTTTGCGTTGCGCGTTCCGGGTTCCGCGGCCAAAACCGGAAACCCGAAACTGGAAACGGAATTGCAGTTAGATATAGCCTAATAATGCTTTTTAAGCCATGCGGCGTAGCGCCTCACGCCCTCCCCGAACGCTATTTTCGGCTTCCAGCCGAGGGATTCTAGCTTAGAGGTGGAAAGGAGCATTTCCGGCACGTCCCCTGCCCAGCCGCGCGCTCCCCCTTGGTGCACGAGCTGGGGCGAGCAGCCCAGCTCAAGGGAGAGCGTTTGGGCGATTTCGTCCACGGTGTGCTTCTCCTTGCTTCCTATGTTGAATACGACGGATTGCGATTTCTGCATTTCAAAGGCAACGAGCATTCCGGAGACGCAATCAGAAACGTGGAGGTAGGACTTGCTCTGCTTCCCGTTTCCCAGAATTTCGAGCCTTGAAGGCCGTTCTTTGAGCTTTTTGTAGAAGTCGAACATCACGCCGTGCGTGCTGCGTTCCCCGAATATGTTGGCGAGGCGCAAAACCGTGGATTTGATTCCGTAGGTGTGGCTGTAGCTCATGCAGTACGCCTCGCCCGCGAGCTTTCCCGCGGCGTAGTTGCTAATCGGCGAGGGGGGATAATCCTCCGGGGTGGGCTGCACCTTGGCCTCGCCGTAAACAACCGAGGAGGAGGTGAAAACGAAGCTTTTCACGCCTGATTTTCTGCACGCTTCGAGCATGTTGAACGTCCCGGCTGCGTTTATGACGAAATTCTCCCTCGGCCGGAGCGCGCTCCCTTTCACGTCAGGGTCAGCCGCGAGGTGGAACACGGTTTCAATTCCGTCCAGCATTCCGGGCTCCGGCGCGCTGGAAACGTCCCATTCAACGAGCTTCGCGCCCTTGGGCACGCTCTCCCTTTTGGAATTCGCAAATGAATCAAGCACGGTCACGCGGTGGCCCGCTGCAAGGAGCGACTCTGTGAGGTGGCTGCCTATGAATCCGGCGCCCCCTGTTACCAAAACGTCCATGCAATCACTTGAGCTTGTGGGTTATGAGGTAAGTACCTATCTTGAACCCGTCGCCTATCCCCAGCTTTGACGTTCCGGCGCGCTTCTGGTAGGAAATGGGGACTTCGCAGAGCTTGAGCCCCAGCTTTGCAGCTTGGGTGAAGAAATTGACCTCCAATTCAAAGTGCGGGGCGTCTATTTCCATGGACTTGTACGCCTTTTTCGTGAAGCCCCACATCCCCGTGCACACATCTGAGACGGATTTGCCGTAGAGCGCGTTCGCCATCGCCGTGAGCGCGGAGTTGCCGAAGATGTTCATGCCGCTTATCGCGCCCTTCTCTATGTGGCCGCGGAACCTGCTGCCTAGCACCACGTCGCACGCCTTCAGCTGGCCGAGCACCCAGTTTATGTCCTCGGGCGAATAGCTCATGTCCGCGTCAATTAGCACCAAAAAGTCCTCGGAAATCGCGGAGAACGCCTTTTTCACGGCTATTCCCTTGCCCCTCTTCTCCAGATGTATGAGGTTCGCCTTCCTCGCCTTGGCGATTTCCACGGTCTTGTCCGTGCTGCCGCTGTCCACCACGTAGACGTTCCACTCGCCCTTGGAAACCTCCCGAACCTTGTCTATCATCCCGCCGATGCCCTCCTCCTCGTTAAGCGTGGGCAGGAGTATTGCTATTGACATGAAGAATACCTTAGGAAGGGTTGGCGACGACGATTTTTAATACTTTTGATTGATATCTGAATGAGGGTGGGCTATTTGTTGTTCTCGGTCATATGGCTTCTGGTTTCGGCTTATCTGTACGGCTACGCTGTAACGGGCGAACGGGGGTGGAAGGCGCCGCTTTTCGGATTTCCCGCGCTCGTTGTGGCGATGACCTTCTTTTCGGTAATCTCAATTCCGCTGCATTGGCTGGTTTTCCTCGCCCTCGGCGCGATAGGCGCTGCAGCGAGGCTCAAATTGGTGGATGAAAAGCAGGAGCGCATGGGCGGGGAGAAGAAGCACGCCAAAACCAGCGGCGGAATTAGGGAAATGGTGCTAGAGAACGTGGACGCGCGCGACGCAGTGGGCGTGCTTGCAGCTGTCCTCATGTTCGGAATACTGCTTTCCGGGGCTTTTTCATACCCTTATTTGGAGGACGACGACCCTTGGGTGCATGCGCTCGGGGTGAGCCAGGTGGCGCACACTTTCTCTGGGCACAGGCCGGTCGCGCCTTCCATAGCGGAATTCGACAGGTGGTACTTGGAGCCCTACCCCCCTGCCTTTGACATCCTCCTCGGGGTGCTGAGGGAGCTCAACGACTCCACGCAAACAACGATGAAATTCTTCAACGCCCTTCTCGCGGGGCTGGCCGTGCTGGCGCTCTACGTGTGGCTGCGCGAGGCGCTTCCCGAATCAGGATGGCTCGCTGCAATTGCCGCGCTGTTCGTCGCCTCAATACCGGGCTTCATGAGCCATTTCATATGGTCGCAGACGCTGGCGATAATGCTCATGCTAGTTTCTTTCATAATGCTCTCGCGGCTGGAAAAGGACGCGAAGATGCTTCCTGCCGCGGTCCTTTCGGTCGCTGCGGTGCTGGTTACCCAGCCTTCGGTCGCAGTCACTTTCGGCGTCATAACGGCTTCGTTCCTTGTCGTCAAGGCGGCTTTGGGAAACAGGGAGGTTGCGAAGAACATTTTCATTGCGCTGGCCGCAGGGCTTATCCTTTCGTTCATAGTGTTCTGGGGCCCCGCGTATTTGAAATTCGGAAAGGAGCAGTTCTTCGCCGGAATCGGGTTTTCAGGCTCATTTTTGCAGGGAGGGAGCACCGACGACACGTCCGGGGGGGTGGTGTACGGGCTGGACGACTACATATTCCCGCCAGCTGCAAGCAAGATAGACCAGGCTACGGGAATAGGGCTTGCGATAATCCTGCTGGACGCGCTCGCGCTCGCTTACATTGCAAATGACGCGAGGAAGGGGAAATGGGATTCCACCCTGGTTTTCCTCGCCGTGTTCTTCATAATCGGGATATTGGGAACCGAGGGCAACGCGCTCCCGCTCAAGCTGTTCCCGCATAGGTTCTGGGTTTTCCTTTCGGTGCCTGCGGCCGCGCTGGCGGCATACGCGTTCACGAGGCTGCCCAAAAGATTCTATTCGCATTTGTTCGATGGGCAGGGAAGCCTTTCCGCAATCTCCGGCGGAGTTAAAAGCGCGGACAACAAGCAGGCGCTCTCCTCGATTTCCATTTTGGAAAAAGGCGAGAATGAAATCATTTTCAAGGCCAAGAACAGCGAGGGCGCTGAAGGCGAGTACAGGGCGAAAGAGGAAGGGGGGAAGCTCGAGGTCTATTCGTCTTCGGGCGCCCTCAGGATAGTTGCCGCGCTTGCCGTGTTCGTCGTCCTTTACATCACCAGCATAGAGCCGCGCATGGCAGTGCAGACCGCTATGTGGCCCCCGGGAGCGATGTGGAGCGCGCAGGAGGAGCTCGCAGGCTACGTTTCCCTCATGTCCCTGCCTGCGGACACCAAGGTTATGCCGTTATGCGCCCCGGATTCCCGAATAGCCGGGTTTGACAAGCTCTCGGAGCCGTGGAACGCCGATTACCTGAATTTCAAGAAGACGGCGTTCAACAGGACCGCGTCCGAGGTCGCGGATTTCATGAAGGCCCACGGCTACCAATACATGATATTTGACGTTTCATGCGCGAAGGGCGCGGGAACGCAGGGCGTGCAGGCAAAGCTGGACCAGTACGCAACATCGGCGCAGTTCCAGAATACGGGCGGCAACGGAGCGTTCTTCCTGTTCAAGCTCAAATGATTTCATTTGGCAACCGCGCGCTGGTTGAGCCCGAACTGGAAATAAGAGAAATCAACTTCGGAAAAGCCGGAGGCGCGAAGGAGGGATTCTATTTCCCCCTTATTCCAGTATTTCTTGTGGTCCATTATCTCGTCCCTGTCCAGTATTCCAACTGACGATAGGGATTCCAACACGGGCTTGCTCGCCGGAGCAGGGGTGGTCATTACCAGCACGCCGCCTTTGGCGAGTATGCGCCGTATTTCCGCAATTGTTTTCTGGGGCTCGCGGAGGTGCTCCAATACGGCGAGGAAAATCACGCAGTCCACGCTATTGTCTTCAAGCGGAAGCCTCTTTCCGTCTATGTCCGCGTTCATAAGCTCTATCTTGTCGTCTTTTACCGAATCCACGCGGCGGTCTATGCCTATCCCTTTTCTTATCCTGTTGCGGATGGAAAAAAGCAGCGCGCCCCCGGGCCCGCAGCCTATGTCGCACACCGAAGCATTCGGAGGAATGCGCATTAGGATTTGCGCGAGCCTGCGCCTTGCTAGGAACTTATCGAAAACGTTCCAGTTTCCCATTTCAGCCTACCTTTATCCCGGAAACGCGGATGTGCGGGCCGCCGTCGCTCACCGGAGCGCTCTGGCCGAACTTGCCGCAGAAGCCCGGGCTCGTGCCCCAGTCCTTGCCCACGGATTCAACGTTCGCGAGCGCGTCCATTATGTTGCCGCTGATTGTGACGTCGCGCAGCAGCTTCTCCTTGGAGCCGTTGCGCACCATGTAGGCCTCCTTGGCCGCGAACATGAAGTCGCCGCTGAATATGTCCACGCTGCCGCCCTTCATCCCGATTGCGTATATGCCCTCCTTTACGCCGAAGACCTCGGACTCAGGGCTGTTGCCTTTTGAGAAGAGGGTGTTGGACATGCGCACAATCGGCGCGTAATCGTACCCTTCGGAGCGCGCGTGGCCGTTCGTTTTTGAATTGAGCGCGGATGCGCTCTGGCGGGAGTGGAGGTAGCCCTTGAGCACCCCCTTTTCTATAATCGGGGCGGGCTCGGCCTTCGCGCCCTCGTCGTCGTAAAAGTACTGCCCGAAATCTGAGAACGTGGGGTCGTCGGTTATGCTCACCAGCTCGCTGCCGAGCTTCTGCCCCAATTTTCCGGCGAAAACGGACTCGCGCTCCACTATGCTGTCGCCCTCGCTCGCGTGCCCGACCGCCTCGTGCGAAAAAACGCCCGCCATTTCCGGGTTCATTATCACGGGCATCCTTCCCTTGGGCGGAGGCTCGGACTTCAGAAGCCGTTCTGCGCTCTCGCGCGCGTTTTGGGCTATTTTGGAAAAATCCATTTTCACGCATCCCTTGCGCGAGGCGAGCCTGTCTATTCCTCTCTGTATCTGCGTGCCCTCTTTTGCTATTGAAGTGGCCGCGAAATAGGCGTAGCTTTCCTTCTGGACTATGCGTGCGCCCTCGCTGCTCAGGAATGTCTTCTCAAGGTTGGAGTCGCGCAGCGAGAGCGTGGCGTTCCTGCATTTCTCGGAGAGCGCGAACTTCCCTGCCTCCTTGAGCATAGCCACCTTTTCTCCTGCGTCCGGGAACTGCGCGAGGCTTCCTGTTTCGGCCTGCACTGGCTTTAGTTCAACGAGCGAGGCGTCGCCCTTGCTCAGCCTTGCGAGGCGCTCGGCGCGCTTTAGCAAATCCGGAAAATCTGAAATGCGCGTGCTCCACGCGTATCCGAAACTGCCGCCGATTAGGGCGCGCACGCCTATTCCGGACACTCCGCCCTGCGTTCCCGTGATTCTTCCGTCCTCGCTTGAAACCGAGGAGGAAGTGCCGGAAATGGTGCGTACGTCCGCGTAGAAACCCAGCTTTGAAAGCGTGGAAAGGATGCTGTCGGGGTCCATGGAAAAGAATTGCGCAGGCGCGGTTTAAATAAATGAGCAATCCGGGGGGTGTGGGGTAGATACACGGGCTAAGCAAAACGGGCGCGAGGGCTAAAACATGGACTTGATTGAATCCACATAGCCGCGCAGAACCTTCTTGTCGTCCCGCGTCTTGACGAGGCCCACGAGGATGTAGCCGTCCAGGGGGATGAGCACGATGAAGTTGTCCTCGAACGCGACCTCTATCTCCTTTGCGTCGTCGCCAATCTCCGCCATGAGGAGCTGGGCGTTGTTCGCCAGATACTGCGCAATGTACGGGGCCGGGTCGTCCATGCCGAACGTGGAATACACGAGGCCGCCGTCCCTTTTCACGAGCGCGGTCTCTATGCCCTTGCCCTTCATCTCGTCAACAACCTGCTTGAAGTCAGCTGCCACAAAATCACCACATGACCGTTCCGTGTCCAGGGTCCGGCGTTCTGGGCAAAACCGCGAACCCGAAACGGGAACCCGCCTCTTCCGCACTTGAGAGCATGATATTCACAGTATTTCCAGCCCTGCCGCGCCCGAGCGCACCGAAAGCGGCATGGGGATGTTGGGTATGCGGAGCTCGTGCCCGCCGTCCTTGTCCGCGAGGGTGAGTACCAGGTCCGAGAGGCTCTCTAAGCCCGTTGTCACTTTCTTGTCGTGCATGCCCTCGTCCACGAGCCACAGGCTCGTCGCGTTTGCGCCCTTGAGCCTCCCCTGAATCACCTGCAGGAACTTGATTACCGTCTCCGGGGGGGAGTAGAGGCTCATCGTGGAGAGCGAATGGAAAATCACGCGGATGCGCTTGCCCTCGGCCTGCGCCGTAACGTCGTTTAGCGCGAGCGAGAGGTCGTTGAGGGCGGAAGGCCCGGGAATGGACATGTCCGAGCGCCCCTCGGGCCTCGTCCCTATCGTCTGCGAATATGCGTCTATGAATACGAGCTCCTTGTTCGTGTGGCTCTTGAAGTTCATACCGAACGATGCAGCCTTTGATTCTATTTCCTCGGGGCCCATGTCCAGCGCGATGTACGCGACCTTCTCGCCCTCCTTCATCCCGGCGTACGCGAAATGGAACGCGAAAGCGAGCTTCTCCTGCGCCGCGGGCCCGAGCACCATCACTGTTCCGGGATTCGGGTAGCCGCCCTCGAGCACTATGTCAAGCTCGTCCACACCTGTGGATATCCTGTCCTTCCTGAAAAATTCGGCGTTCTTGGCCATGCTGTGAAATTGTATCCCAGAATTATAAATATAGCGCCTGATTTTCCTAGCATGCCCGAATCAGCGTTCACCGATGCGAGGAAGGAGGAGAGGCGGCTCCGGGTCGGGATAATGCGGAGCGACGAGGAGCTTGAGCGCGCCGCGAACGACTTCTGGAACATAATGAAGGCTGCGCTGCGCAACCCCAAGAGCGAGAAGGACGTGGACAGGTTTGACGCGCGGATTACGGGCATGCTCGTGAACACGGAGGAGAAGCGGATTCTCGGCCTGCTGGAAAAGGCGCTCAAGGAGGGGGCGGTGGAGGACGTGCGAAAGGCCGAGGGCGACGCGTTCTCCGCGTACGCGTCGGTGGGAATGCCCGAGGAGAGGCTCAACGCGCTCCTCGAGCTGCGAAGAGACGTGGAAAAGGGCGCGGATTCGCTTTCCGTGCTGGACGCGAACGCGGAGCGCATGGGCGAGCAGCAGTTCGCAAAAATCATAGAATTGTCAGAGAAAAGCGAGGTGAGACGCGAAGAGATAGTCGCGGTGCTGGGCAAGGCAGCGAAGCCAGAGCTCGCCGACGCGCTCTACGCGCTGCTGCAGAAGGAGGAGGCCGCGTCCGTGGCTGCACGCAACGCGCTGGGGTTAGGGAGGGACGATTACGAGAGGATATTCGGGATTGCGGCAAAGAACGAGATTATGGCGGTTCTCAGGCTCTACCAGAGGGTGCTGGGCGACGCTTCCTTCGCAAAGGCGAGGGATGCGCTCATGCGCGGGGACAAGTCCGGCGCGATGGCGGAGGTGAGCAGGATGGGAATCGCGGCCCAATACCTGTTCTTCGCGATGCTCGCGCCCGCGTTCATGCGCAACGGGATGTGGAACCGCGCCGCGGCCAGGATTGCGGCGAAGGCGCTCGGAAAAATCGCGGAGATTGCGGGGAAGCTCGGGCTGGACGCCGGGGCGGTGCAGGCGGATTACCTGCTTTCGGCGAAAAAGTTCACCTCGCGCTTCGGCGACGCTGGGGCGCTCAACTTCGCGCTGTTCTCATCGGCTTACGCGCTCAGGCTGGGAAAAAAGTGATTGGATGGACTTTGACGATTCGATTTCAATCCTTAGGCGCGTGAAGGAACTGGGCTTCCGGGAGGAGGAGATAGGGATTCCGATTCCCTCGGAGGGCCCGGGCAAGTCCGAAGTCCCCTCGGCGGAGAATTTTTCCGCGTTCCTAGAGGCGCAGCAGGAGTCCCCGCACCGCTCGCGCCTTCTTTCGGATTTCGCGTATACGCCCAAGGGCGCGTTCGCCTTTGCGCCACTTGCGATGGCGCTCGCAGCGGCGGCAGGCGAGCCGGCTGCGGGGGCGGGAATTTCGGCATTCAGGTTCGCGAAAGTTAAAACTGGGAATTTCTCAAAGGCGATACGGGACGCGCGCGAGCCCGGCAGGCAAGGGGAGGCGTTTTCCCTCCTCAAGCCCAAGGCAGGGGGCGGGCGGGAGCTTGAAGCCCAGGTGGTTGTGCACGGCGACGGGAAGAGCGCGAACTGCCATATCAAGGTCGGGGGGGGATGGAGGAAGCTTTTCTCGATTCCCATAACGGAGGGCGTGTGGCCGGTCGGGGGAAGGGAGTTCCTTATCGCATACGCGTACGGGAAGAACGTTTACGGAAGCAGGGAGTTCAGCCCCTCGCTGGGAAACCTGGTTTCCGCGCTGGGGCCTGACGCGGAATACGGCTGGATTGAGGAGAGAAAGGACGCCAAGGCGCTCTCCTTTGCGGCTGCCGGGTTCGCGGGGATATATGTGGAGGAAAATTCCCTTCCGGAAGGCAGGGAATTCGCGGGGTTTTTCGCGCTCTCGTGCGCGAAGGGGAACGGAGCTTACGCCGAGATGGGCGGAAAGACCATGCATTCCCCGGAATTCTTCGCCAACATCAATTACATGCTCGCGCGCGCCGAATACGAAAAAGGGAAGGGGAACGAGGCCGAGGCGCTCTTCCACCTCAGGACATGCGCGGACCTCGCGTTCCTCTCGCTGCGCGCCTCGCCCCTCGGGGGGAGGATGCTGGAGCTCTCGGAATTCTTCCACGCGTGCGAGAACATGGCCGGAAAGGTTTTCACTCTGGATAAGGGCGCGATAGCGTTCCTGGAAAGCCTGGGCGCGGATTTCGGCAACGGCGGGAAAATCAGGCTCACGGGGGGAAAGGATTACTCCGTGCAGGCGGAAAAGGTCTCCATGAGCCTCGGGACGCTCGCATGGGTTGCGCTCTCGTCCGGTTTCCTCCACGGAGGAAAGAACGCTTTTTGGAAGGAGCTGCGCTCGCAGGGCGCCATCCTACTGGTTGCATCGTACGCTGGAGGGCCGCGGCTCGCGCTCCTGGAGGAGGATACGGAAGTCGCCCGCGGCTCGGACGTGCTGAAAATGGAGCTTTCCGGGCAAAAGCTGCTCGTCAAGCGGGCCATGGCTTTGGAGAGCGGCAAGGGAAAGGAAATTAAAGCGCACCTTGCAAGGATAATTGAGGTCGCGGACAGGCGCTCGCTGGACGAGTCCGCCCTTATTTCGGAGATGGGAAGCTGGGGCGAGGCGGTCTACGGAATCGCGCGCGGGGCCGGAACTTCGGTTCTCGCGCTGGAGGGCAGCAGGAGGTTTTACTGACCATGGAGAAAATCAAGCTGGAAATCGCAGGGGAAATATCCCTTTCCGACGATGCCGGGGCGACGATGAAGAAGTGGAGGGAGGTGTTCAGCATCTCGCAGGTGGAGCTCGCGCGCTACCTCGGCATAAGCGTCTCCACGATCAGCGATTACGAGGCGAACAGGCGCAAGAGCCCCGGAACAGGAGTGATAAAAAGGTTCGTGAACTCCCTCTTTGAAATGGACCGGGCAAAGGGCGGCGCAATCAGCCAGAAGCTCCTCGAAGGCGAGAAGAACGTCGAGGACTACTTCGAGGTGCACGAGTTCGCGCGCGGAATGAGCATAAAGGACTTCGCGGCGCTAATTGAGGGGAAAATCCTTACCAACCACGACATGATGGAGAGCAAGCAGGTCTACGGATACACGCTCATAGACTCGCTGAAAGTGATACTGGACATGCCTTTCTCCTATTTCCCGCGCATGTACGGAAATGTTTCTGAGAGAGTGTTCATATTCACCGGAGTGAGCACTGGAAGGAGCCCGATGGTCGTGATTAGGGTTTCTACATCAAAGCCGAGCGCGGTCGTGCTGCACGGGATAGAGGACGTGGACAAGCTCGCGCTCAAGATTTCGGAGAGGGAAAGGATTCCGCTCATTGTCACGAAGATGGACATCGGGAAGATAAAGGAGAAGCTGGACAAGATTTAGCGCTCGGGTAGCAGTGGAAAGCAAGGGCTACGAGAATTATTTAAATGCCAACTAAGAGGAAAAAACGGGAACATGTTGGACGAAGCAAAACCTTTTGTAAAATGGGCCGGCGGGAAGCGGCAACTCCTTGACGAGCTTACAAAAGATTTGCCGGAATTCGTCAATTACCATGAACCGTTCTTGGGCGGAGGAGCATTTTTTTTCAGATTGGAGGCTGAAGAAAAAATAGCCAAGGCATACCTGAGTGATCTTAACGAGGAATTAATCAACGCATACAGCGTTGTTAAAAACGATGTTTTTGAGCTGATGTCCGAACTTTCATTGCCAAAATATGCAAATAATGAAACGATTTTTTACAAAATCCGGGCGTCAAAAGCTATGAATAATGTTGAGCGGGCAGCCCGTTTTATTTATCTAAATAAAACCGCATTCAATGGGCTTTACCGAGTTAATTCCAAAGGGGAGTTTAACGTCCCGTTTGGAAGATACGAGAACCCAAAAATTCTTGACAGCCAAAATCTTATTCTTGCCCATCGTGCGCTTCAGAAGGACGAGCTTTATTGCGGCGATTTTAGCGTAGTTTTGAAAAACGCCCGAAAAGGAGATTTGGTATATTTTGATCCACCTTATGTGCCAATATCAAGAACCTCAAATTTTACCGATTACACGCGAGGGGGTTTTTCTGAGACAGAACAGGAAAGACTGATGAAAACGTACAAAACGCTGGATTCACGGGGCTGCTACGTGCTTCTCAGCAATTCATACTCTGATCTTATATCGGATCTTTACTCAGAATACACACCGGAAGTCGTCTATGCTATCAGGGCGATAAACTGCAAGGGAGATAAACGTGGCAAAATAAAAGAGCTAATAGTCAGGAATTGGGAGCCCCAAATACCCCAAAGGAAGCTCGTTGAAGAAGTAGTCGCATCCTACTGACCGAATATAATCAAGAACGTCTTTGTATTCCTTCTTCCTAAACCAGTCATTTAGGACGTAGACGTACTTAACTTCAATGTGCAGAGGTTTTATGAGTTTCCTGTATTGCTTCAATTTGAAATCGCAGGTTTGCAGTTTCTCGTCAACAGATCCTGCGACAGTCTGGAATTTCGTTTCAACGATAAACAACGTTTTGTTTCCCAGAACCAGCACAGCGTCGTCGGGTAGAAGTTTCTTGGAAATCAATTTTTCATATCCCACATCCATAGGAGCCAAAAGTTTGCGGTAGAGCTTATTCTTCTTGTAAAGTCTGGCAACATCCGTTCCTTTGAACAGTACACAATCATCCTTAACCGAGTATCCATGAATTCTGGAAATAACAGTCGCAAAATCGGTTCTCTTTTCAAAATGGAGGCCGTGCTTTAGGGGCGTTCTGCCTCCCTTCCCTCCGCGAATCATAAACAAAAACCCTCACATGAACTCGTCCAAGGCTTTTTCTATGGCCTCATTTGCAACGGCGTGCTTCACGAGCGGCCCGCTCTGGAGCTGGGGCGCCTCGCTCTCGTACGTCGGCCTTTCCTCCTTGTAGAAGACCCCGATGGGGATTTTCGCGTACCCGGAATTAACTTCCTCGAACGCCTTCTCCAAGGCAGCAGCCTTGTTCGACGTGTCGTGCGTCGCGTCGAGCTTGTAAACCCTCTGCTGCCAAAACTGGAACGTGTTCAATTTGTTGAAGGTCACGCAGGGCTGCAATACGTCCACGAGGGCGAATCCCTTGTGCGCTATTGCCTGCTTGAACACGTCCTTCATGTGCATTATGTCGCCTGCGAATACGCGGGCGGCGAACGTCCCTCCTGCGGCTATCGCGACCGCGAGCGGGTTGAACGGGATTTCCAGATTTCCATGAGGGGTTGATTTGGTCTTCATGCCCTTCTGGGTCATGGGCGAGGCCTGCCCGGTGGTCAGTCCGTAAATCGCGTTGTCGTGCACGATATACAGCATGTCTATGTTGCGCCTGAACGAGTGCAGGAAGTGCGCGGAACCGATTCCGTATCCGTCGCCGTCCCCTCCTTCGGCTATTACGGTGAGTTCGTGGTTGGCGAGCTTTATTCCCGCAGCCGTGGGAACGCTCCTTCCGTGCAGGGACTCGTAGCCGTAGGTGTTGATGTAGTGGTTGCTCTTTCCCGAGCAGCCTATTCCCGTGGCCATCACCGCCTTTTCCCTCGGGATTCCGAGCTCGCTGAGCGCGGTCTTGAGCGCCATGTGCAAGCTAAAATTGCCGCATCCCGGGCACCACTGCGGCTTCTCCTTGGTTGAAAGTTCCTGAACAGTGCTCATCAAAATCACCTATTGGACTTTTGCCGCCTGGAGGTAGTCGTATTCAAACTTGTCCAGGACGTGTATCTCCTTCTTCCCCTTCCAGCCGCTTTCCTTGAGCTTCTTCACTTCCGCGGCTATCTCCTCGGGGAAGAACTGCCTCGCGTCGTACTTGAGCAGCTTGTAGTCGGGCCTGAGGCCGGTGTATTCCCGCAGCACGCCCGCGAACTGGGCGGTGCGGTTGTTCTCCACCATCATCGTCCTGTTGAGGGGCTTGAAGAGCTTCTTCAGCTCCTTTGCGTTGAGCGGGAACACGTATATGAAATGAAGCACGTTGGCCTTCACGCCCTCTTTGGCGAGCAGGTTCATCGCGTCAAGGGCGATTCCCTTGTGCGAGCCCCAGCAGACCAGCGTGATTTCAGCGTCCTGCGGGCCGTAGAGCTTCGGAGCCTCGATTTCGCCCTTGATTATCGCGTCCAGCTTCCTCATCCTCTTGTTCACCATCGCGGCGCGCATTGAGAAGTGTTCCGTGGAAAAGCCGGTCTCGTCGTGCTCGTAAGAGCTCGCGACGTGCATCCCTCCGGCAAC